>NZ_JMQR01000051.1:0-22180 GCF_000698025.1 Brevundimonas sp. EAKA
TGGTTGGTCGGCAGCGGCAGTTGTGAATAAGGGCCGGTGTCGGAAATGGTGTTCTCTCTGCTTGTTTGAAACCGCGGCGGGGGGCGTGCTAGCTTGTAAACCGCCGCCCCACGGCAGCGAGGGCGACGCAAGCCCGAAAGCCCGAACCGCCGTTGCGTTCTGCCCTTTAGCACAGGCTTTCGGGCAAGAAATAGTCTGTTGAATTTCGTGATCGCGATCAGATCATCGCCATGCCGCCGTTCACATGCAGGGTCTGGCCCGTGACATAGGCCGCTTCGTTCGACGAAAGATAGACGGCGGCGGCCGCGATCTCGTCGCCGGTGCCCAGCCGACCAGCCGGAATCCGGGCCAGAATGGTCTCACGCTGCTGCTCGTTCAGCACATCGGTCATCGGCGAGGCGATGAAGCCCGGCGCGATGCAGTTGACCGTAATGCCGCGCGACCCGACCTCTTGGGCCAGCGACTTGGAAAACCCGATCATCCCGGCCTTGGACGCGGAATAGTTGGTCTGGCCCGGATTTCCGGTGACGCCCACGACCGAGGTCACGCCGATGATTCGGCCCGAACGCCGCTTCATCATCCCCTTCACCGCCGCGCGGGTCAGGCGGAAATAGCTCTCCAGATTGATCTGGATGACCGACTGGAAGTCCTCGTCCTTCATCCGCATCAGCAGGCCGTCCTTGGTGATGCCCGCATTGGCCACCAGGATGTCCAGGGCTGAGCCCGCCGCCGTCTCGGCCGCGTTCACCAGATTGTCGACCGACTCGGGGTCCGACAGGTTCGCCGTGGCGAAATGCGCTCGTTCGCCCAGTTCCTTGGCCAGGTCCGCCAGCACCGCCTCGCGCGTGCCCGACAGCACCACGGTCGCGCCCTGGGCGTGCAGCGCCCGCGCCACCGCCCCGCCGATCCCGCCCGTCGCGCCGGTCACCAGCGCGGTCTTGCCTGCAAGATTGAACATTCAAATCCTCCGCTCATCCCGGCGAAAGCCGGGACCCAGTGCTTTCACGCGCAGGATGGCCGGGATCACCGTTCCTGCGCAAACCCAAACGCTCATCGCCCAAAGATCTGGGTCCCGGCTTTCGCCGGGATGAGCGGCGAAATTACAGAGCCTTCGCGAAGGCTTCCAACTCTTCCGGCGTGTTCAGCGGCAGGCATTCTGCGTCCGGCGCAATCCGCTTGGCCATGCCGGTCAGCACCTTGCCCGAGCCGATCTCGACGAAGCGCGTCACGCCGCCCCCGTCTTGCGAATCTGGGGTCGCCATCCACTCCATGCTCTCGCGCCAGCGCACACGGCCGGTCACCTGCTCCACCAGCAGGCGGCGGATGACCTCAGGATCGCTTTCCGGCCGCGCCAGCACATTGGCCACCACGGGCACGACCGGCGCCAAGATGGTCGCCGACGCCAGGGCCTGCGCCATCTCGTCCGCCGCCGGCTGCATCAGCGGGCAGTGGAAGGGCGCCGAGACGTTCAGCGGAATCGCCCGCGCCCCCAGTTCCTTGGCCTTCTCGATGGCCCGGTCCACGGCCGCCTTCTCGCCCGAGATGACGATGTTCCCGGCGTTGTTGTCATTGGCGACCACGCAGACGCCCAGTTCGGCGCCCGCCGCCGCCGCGGCCTCGGCCAGGGCCAGGTCGGTCTTGGGTCCGATCAGCGAGGCCATGGCCCCCTGCCCCACCGGAACCGCGCGCTGCATGGCCTGGCCGCGCAGCTTCAGCAGCCGCGCCGTGTCCGACAGCGAGATCGCCCCCGCCGCCGCCAGGGCCGAATATTCGCCCAGCGAGTGACCGGCCACATAGGCCGCCGTCGCGACGTCGAAGCCGAACTCGACCTTCAGCGCCCGGATCGCCGCCACGGAGACCGCCATCAGGGCGGGCTGAGCGTTCTCGGTCAGGGTCAGCTGGTCCTCGGGGCCTTCGCGCATCAGCACCGACAGCTTCTGACCCAGAGCCTCGTCCACCTCGGCGAAGACGTCGCGGGCGGAGGCGAAGGCGTCGGCCAGTTGCGCGCCCATGCCGACGGCCTGGCTGCCCTGTCCCGGAAACAGAAGTGCGAGGGTCATCGACCGCTCCCTGAATCATTGATCAAGGCGCGGACCCCTAAGGCCTGACTTCCCTCAGGGCAAGCGGCGGCGCATTCGGCGCCCTACTCCGCCCGTCGCGCCGTGACCTTGATCTGGACGCCGATCATCTTCGACACCCAGTCCCCGGTCGCGTCCGACTCCATGCCCATGTCCAGCGCCGTGCGGTCCAGCTCCAGCCGGCCGTCCACCGCGGCGACGCCGCCGGCTTCTCGGAAAGTGAATGGCAGGACGACCGGCACGGTGGTCGTCCTGACCCGCAGCCTGCCCGTCGCCTCATAGCGGTCGCCGCCCAGGGCGCGGAAGCCCGTGGTCTCGAACCGGGCGGTCGGATACCGGCTCGGATCGAACCATTCGGCGCCTTGCAGCGAGCCCTCCTGCGTCGGGTCGCCGGTCCGGGCCGACGCCGTCTGCACCGTGATGACGGCCTTGGATCCCGCCAGATCCGTCGGATCGAACCAGACCTGGCCCTCCCAGCGTTCGAACCGCCCCTTGAAGGCCGCGCCCGCATGGGTTCCGCAGAAGGCGATGCTCGAGGCGGCGGAGTCGATGGTCCAGCCGGCGGCCGTCCCCGGCGTGACCGGCGCCTCCGCCGAGACCGGGCCTGACGCCGGCGCCGAGACCGGAGCGGGCGCCTCCGTCCGGGTCATCTCCAGACCGGGCATGGCGTAGGGCCGCGCCGCCACCGCGCCCGCAACGGCTACGACGGCGATCAGGGCCACGCCCACGCCCCGCTCGACCCAGGGGGAGGACGGCGCCGAAACCGACGGCTCGTGTCCCGCCTTCAGGCCAGGCTTGAGAAACGGGACCATGTGCGACAGCACGCCGTCGCGATCCACGAGCTGATGCTTCAGCGCCGCCCCGACATGCAGGGCGACCAGGATGACCGCGCCCCAGGCCATCGCCGCATGCGCCCCCATGGCCTGGAACGCCAGGGCCCGTTTCACGCCCGCCGCCAGTTCGGCCACGCCCGGCAGGTGCGGGATGGGAAACAGGCCGAACCAGCTGGTCGCCACCTCCAGCGCCCGGTCCTGCGACACGGCCCAGCCGGCCGAGACATACAGCCACCCCGTCAGCGGCAGGGCCAGCATCAGGGTGTAAAAGGCCACATGGGTCGTGTGGGCGGCGAAGGCCTCCCACCGCTTCATCCCGCGCGGCAGGGCCGGCCCCCGGTGCGTCAGCCGCCAGACGATCCGCACCACGGTCAGGGCCAGGATCAGGAAACCGATCGACTTGTGGATCTGAAACACCCGATAGGCCAGGGCCTGGCTGTCGGGCTGTTCGATGGCCGCAGTCATCCACCACCCCATCGGAATCATCGACAGGATGCAGACGGCGATTACCCAGTGCAGGGTGACGGCGACGGCGGAATAGCGATGGGCGGCGGTCATGAGCGGTCTTCGATCAGGCGAAAAATGAGCACGGCGGCGGAGCCTGCCTCCGCCGCCGTTTCGGTGGTCTCGGTGCGGACGATCAGTTCGCCGGCGCGGCCGGGGCGGCCTGCTGGATGAACTCGCCGTCGAAACGGATGGTCACCTCGTCGCCGACCGGGCCCACGGCCATGCCGAAGTCGCTGCGCTTGAAACGCCCCTCGGCGGCGAAACCGACGGCCGGGACCTGGGCGAACGGATGCCGTTCGATCTCGCCGTTGAAGGTCGCGTCCAGCGTCACCGGACGGGTCTGGCCCAGGAAGGTCAGGTCGCCCGTCACCTTGGCCGTGCGCGCCCCGGTCGGTTCGACCGAGGTCGAGACGAATTTGATCGTCGGGAAGGCCTTGGCGTTCAGGAACTTGGCGTTATTCGCCATGTCGTCGTTCCAGCTGTGGAAACCGGTTCCCGCGTGCGAGGCCTCGTAGTCGGCGGGATAGGCGGCGTCGACCGAGGTCGGATCGATGGTCGCCGTGATCCGGGAGTTCCCGAGATTGGCCGGATCCAGCGTCAGCGTCGCCTCAAGCTTGTCGAAACGGGCGGTGTAGTTCGAGATGGTGTTGTGCAGCACCGACCATTGCAGCGTCGCATGGGTCGGATCCAGCGCATAGACGCCGGCGGGCGCCTTCAGCGCCACGGCGGCTTCGGCCTCGGCGGCAGGCGCCGTGACCGGCGCCTCGCCCGGACGGTTGCAGGCGGCCAGCAGGGTCAGAAGGGACAGGGCCGCCAGATGTCTGATTGTCATGCGAAACTCCTCGACTAAGGTTCGCCATTAGCGGCGCCATATCCATACAGCAACTGAAACTGTGTCTTATGTTTGGCTTGTTGCGAACGACATGCAGAACAAATGTTCTTGCTCTGTTCTCTTTTCTGATCCATCCTCCGTCTCATGAAATCCGCCAAGGGAAGAGGCGCGCGTTCGAATGCCACAGGCCGTTACGAGCCCGAACAGCATGAGTCGTTCGACGATGGCTGGACGAACGACGACGCCCAGGCCGCGCCGCTGCGCACCACCCTCACGCCCGAACACGCCCGCACCATCATCGCCCGGAACGACAGTCCCGACATCGGCTTCGACCGCTCCATCAACCCGTACAAGGGTTGCGAACATGGCTGTATCTACTGCTACGCCCGTCCGTCCCATGCCTGGATGGGCCTATCCCCGGGCCTGGATTTCGAGAGCCGGATCTTCTTCAAGCCCGAGGGCGCACGTCTGCTGGAACAGGCCTTCCTCGCCCCCCGATACCGGTGCAAGCGCATCCACATAGGCGGCAACACCGACCCCTATCAGCCGGTCGAACGTGATCTGAAATCGACCCGCTCGATCCTCGAGGTCATGCGCCGGTTCAATCACCCGTTCAGCATCATCACCAAGTCGGTGCTGATCGCGCGCGACGCCGACATTCTGGGGCCGATGGGCCAGGCCGGCCTGGCCTCGGCCTTCATCTCCATCACCACCCTGGACCGGGGCCTGGCCCGCGCCATGGAACCCCGCGCCTCGACCCCGGCCAAACGGCTGGAGGCGATCAGCCGGCTCGCCGACGCGGGCTGTCCCGTCGGCGTCGGCTTCGCCCCGGTCATTCCCGGCCTGAACGACCACGAACTGGAATCCGTGCTTGAGGCGGCGGCCAAGGCGGGAGCGACGCGGGCCATGTATGTCACCCTGCGCCTGCCGCTCGAGATCAAGGATCTGTTTCGCGAATGGCTGGCCGACGCCCGCCCCGATCGCGCCGCCCGCGTCATGTCGCTGATCCGCCAGACGCGCGGGGGCAAGGACTATGACGCCGACTGGTCCCAGCGGATGAAGGGGACCGGCCCCGTCGCCGAACTGATCGGCGCCCGCTTCAAGGCCGCCGTCAAACGCTACGGCCTGGATACGCCGCTGCGACTGCTGGACGAAACCCAGTTCCGCGTCCCCGCCGACGCCCAGCCGCAGCTGGAGCTGTTCGGTTAATCGGCGTCCGCCGCCGACGGATCGACGGCCCGCGTCACCAGATCGCGCCAGGTCGGGTCCGTGTCGTCGACCAGATCGACGTCCTCCATCAGGGCCACCGCCCCCTCCCCGTCCGGCAGGATCAGGCCCAGGATCTCCATCTCCTCGCCGTCCGGCCCCAGATGGCTCTCGGCCTGGACCGCGACCGCCGCCTGTTCGCCGTCCTCCTCCCACCAGATCACCGGCTGGGGCAGGTCCATGGCGATGGGGCGTGGATCGTCGGTCTCGCCCAGGGCGAAGACAGCCCGGCGCGCCTGGACGTCGTCCAGCGTCGCCACCGCCCCGACGAAGGGCTTCAGCCGGCTCCAGTCGTCAGCGTCGAACCCGCCGCCGTCGTCTTCAAGCCCGTCCTGCAGATCGTCGTCCATATTCACGGCCTACCGCTTGAAAACACTGACCAGTTCGACATGGGCCGACCACAGGAACTGGTCCACCGGCGTGACCCGCTCCAACCGGAAGCCGGCGTCGATCAGCACCCGTGCGTCGCGGGCGAAAGTCTGCGGATTGCACGACACCCCGACCACCACCCCGGCCTTGGTCCCGGCGATCTGGGCCGTCTGGTCGATGGCCCCTGCACGCGGCGGGTCGAACACGATGGCGTCGCAGCCCTTCAGGTCATAGGGGGTCAGGGGCCGCCGGAACAGGTCGCGCGCCTCGGCCGTAATCGCCTTCATCCCCTTGGCTGAGCCCACGCCCGCCTTCAGCGCCTCGATCCCCGCCTTGGACGCGTCGGCCGCGATCACCGGCGCGACGGTCGCCAGCGGGAAGGTGAAGGTCCCGGCGCCGCAGAACAAGTCGGCGATCTTCCTGGCCCCCTTCACCGCCGCCACGGCCCGCTCGACCATGGCCGCCTCGGCCTGGGGCACGGCCTGCAGGAAGCCCCCCGCCGGCAGGGGCACGGTCGCGGGACCGAAGCCGATCTTCGGCTGGCGCGCCATCACCAGGGTGTCGCCCGCCAGGCTCAGTCGCGCCAGATCGGCCCGGTGCGCTGCCGCTATGGCCCGCATCTGGGCGTCGGCCGACAGCCCGCCGCCCGAGCGCCGCTCGACCCCCGTCACATCCACGTCCAGCCCCGACAGGGTCCAGGTCACGTGCAGGGTCGGCGCCGACTTGGGATGCTCCAGAAAGGCCGCCGCCACCTCGGTCAGGGCCGGCATGGCGCGGATGATCCGGGGATCGGCCACCGGGCATTCCCGCACCTCGACCAGCCGCCACGACCGCCGCGCCTTGAAGCCCAGCACCACCCGGCCGTCCTGGGTCCGGCGTGCGTGCAGGGCTGCGCGCCGCCGCGTCCCGGCCGGGCTCGCCACCGTCGCCTCGACCTCGGTCTCGATTCCCTCGCGCGCCAGGGCCAGCCGCACCTGCTCGCGCTTCCACTCCAGATAAGGCTTGTCCGCCCAGTGTTGCAGCGAACACCCGCCGCAGTCGCCGTACTGGGGCGACACCGGCGCGATCCGGTCCGGACTGGGGGTCACGATCTCGACCTGCTCCAGCCGCCCGTCCACAACCTCGCCCCGCACCGTCTCCCCCGGAAGGGTCAGGCCGGCGAAGACCGGCCCCTGCGGCGTCTCGGCGACGCCGTCGCCCTGTCCGCCGACGCGGCTGATCGTAAAGGTCTGCATCGCCGGGCTTCTAGCCGCGACGCCCCTCCGCGCCAAGCCACGGCCAACGAACACGGCCTCAAGTAGCGCCAAGCGCGGTAGGCCGACAAACATGAACGAAAATGAACGGATCGCTCAAAAGCCGTTCAGCTTCACTCCCTTAAACCCCAATGCAACAGACAGCCGGTCCACCCGTTCAGCCCTCGTCACTGAACGTCCGACCATAAGGGGTTGAAGATGCGTCTTTCCACCAAGTCCCTCGCCGCCGTCGCGGCCTTCACCCTCGGCGCCGTCGCCGCGCCCATGGCCGCCTCGGCCCAGAGTTACGGCTACAGCCAGAACTACGGCACGGGCGCCTACGCTCCCTCTTACGCCTACGGCAATGGCTACCAGCAACGGCAATACGACCCCTGCGCCCGTGAGCGTCAGGGCCGCACGGGCGCCGGAGCCGTCGTCGGCGGCGGCGCTGGCGCGGTCATCGGTTCGCAGCTGGCCGCGCGCGGCCGCCGTACCGAGGGCAGCATCCTGGGCGGGGTTCTGGGCGCCGTGATCGGGTCTCAGGTCGGCCGCTCCAGCTCCGACGCCTGCCGCTCGTACCAGAGCAGCTACGGTCAGCAGGGCTACTACAACCAGAACGGCTATGCCCAGAACGGCTACAGCCAGCCGAGCTATTACGACGACCGCTACAGCGGCGATCAGGGCTATCGCTACGACGATTATGACCGTCGCGGCGACTATGTCCAGGATCGCGGCTACTACGACGACCGGTCGCGCCCGGTCGATTCCTATCAGAATTCAGATGGATGCCGTCTGGCCGAAAGCCAGATCCGTCTGCCCGATGGTCGCACGGACACCCGTTACGTCCGCACCTGCCCCGACCAGTACGGCCGCTATCGCGTCGTCGATTAATTTTCAGCCCCCCTGTCGATCGACGACGTGACGGAAGCCGCCGGAGGAGAAATCCTCCGGCGGCTTCTTATTTTTAAGGGGGCTATCGGCCTTCGGCCTGCTTGAGCCCGTCTCCTCCCCACTTGTAGGGAGGGGGATCGCGCGAAGCGTGGTGGAGGGATTGCCGGCTCAGACCCGCCTGGCCCACAGCAGGAATTCGATATTGCCGTCTCCGCCGGTGATGGGGCTCTCGGTCGTCGCCTGCACCGCCCAACCCAGGGCCTCCAGCCAGTCGGCGACGCGCGCCACGGCGGAGGCATGGGCCACGGGATCCTTGACCACCCCCTTCTTGCCGACCCCGCCGGGCCCGTCAGCCTCGAACTGCGGCTTGACCAGGGTGATCAGGTCCGCCTCATCGGCCGCCAGATCGAGCGCAACCGGCAGGACCTTGATCAGGCTGATGAAGCTGGCGTCGCACACGATCAGCGAAGGCCGCTCCGGGATCAGATCCGGCGTCAGGTCGCGCGCATCGGTCCGCTCAAGGCTGACCACCCGCGGATCGGCCGCCACCCGCTCGTGCATCTGGCCGAAGCCGACATCGACCGCGAACACCCTGGCCGCCCCGCGATCCAGACAGACCTCGGTGAAGCCGCCGGTCGACGCTCCGACATCCAGCACCACCCGTCCGTCGACCGCCACCGGCCAGACGGTCAGGGCGTGATCCAGCTTCAACGCCCCGCGCCCGACCCAGCGGTGGGCGTCGGCATAGCCGATCTCGGCGTTCGCGCCGACGGTCTGGGAGCCGGACTTGGCCGGCGCGCCGTCCACGGTCACGCCGCCGGCCTCGATGGCCGCCTTCGCCCTGGCCCGGCTTTCCGCCAGGCCGCGCGTGACGAGAAGCTGGTCCAGCCTCATCCGATCTCGCTCAGCCGCGCCAGCGCCGCCTGTAGCTTGACCTTGCCCGCCTCGGCCTCGGCCAGTTTGGCCCGCTGTTCATCGACCACGTCCGGCGCGGCGCGCGACACGAAGTTGGGATTGCCCAGCTTCTTGTTCACATGGCCGATATCGCTTTCGAAGACGGCGATCTCCTTCTCCAGCCGCGCCCGTTCGGCCGTCAGATCAATGATGCCCGTCAGCGAAAGCGCGACCGTCGATCCGCCCGAGACGAAGGTCACGGCCCCGGTCGGCGCAGCGTCCGCCGATCCGACCTCGGACACTCGGCCCAGGGTCAGGATCAGGTCGCGATGGCGCGCGATCCGCTCGCCCGTGACGGCGTCCGGCGCAACGAAAGCCAGAGGCGGCTTGGCCGCCGGCGGCACATTCATCTCGGCCCGCAGGCCCCGGATTTCCCCGACCAGATCGACCAGCCAGCCGATCTCGGCCTCGGCCGAGACGTCGATAAAGCCGTCCGGCAGCACCGGCCATTCGGCGCCGATCAGCAGGCCTTCCCTAGCCGGCCCCTCCTTGCCCAGTTCAGCCCACAGCTCCTCGGTGATGAAGGGCATGACCGGGTGCAGCAGCTTCAGCGTCTGGTCCAGGGTCCAGGCGGTCATGGCCCGAGTCTCGGCCTTGGCGGCCTCGTCGGCGCCGTTGAAGACCGGCTTGGCCAATTCCAGATACCAGTCGCAGAAGACGTTCCAGACGAACCGATACAGCGCGCCCGCCGCATCATCGAACCGCCCGCCCTCGATGGCCTCGGACACGGCCCGCTCGGCCTTGGTCAGTTCGCCGCGAATCCAGCGGTTGATCGTCTGTTCGACCGTCGCGGGATCGAAGCCCTCGACGCGCCGCGCCTCGTTCATCTGGCTGAATCGGGCGGCGTTCCACAGCTTGGTGCCGAAGTTGCGGTATCCTTCGATCCGCTGCTTCGACAGTTTGATGTCGCGCGTGCCCGACAGGATGGCCATGGTGAACCGCAGCGGATCGGCGCCCAGCTCGTCGATGATGCCCAGGGGATCGATGACGTTCCCCTTGGACTTGCTCATCTTCTGGCCCTTCTCGTCGCGGACCAGGCCGTTGATGATGACCCGTTTGAATGGGACCTCGTCCATGAAGTGCAGGCCCATCATCATCATCCGGGCGACCCAGAAGAAGATGATGTCCGCCGCCGTGACCAGGTCGCTGGTCGGATAGAACCGCTCCAGATCCTCGGTCTTCTCGGGCCAGCCCATGGTCGAGAACGGCCACAGGGCGGAGCTGAACCAGGTGTCGAGTACGTCTTCGTCCTGGGTCAGGGCGACCTCGGAATCATAGTCCGCCATCGCCAGTTCGCGGGCGTCCTCTTCCGTCTCGGCGACATAGATCTCGCCGCCCGGTCCGTACCAGGCCGGGATGCGATGCCCCCACCACAGCTGGCGGCTGATGCACCAGGGTTCGATGTTGCGCAGCCATTCGAAATAGATTTTCTCGTACGACTTCGGCTCGAACACCGTGTCGCCCTGCTCCACCGCCTTCAGCGCGGGTTGGGCCAGGACCTTGGCGTCGACGTACCACTGGTCCGTCAGCCAGGGCTCGATAACCACGCCGGAGCGATCGCCGTGCGGCACGACGTGCTTGGTCTTCTCGATCTCGCGCAGCCAGCCCTCTTCCTCGGCCCGGGCGACGATGGCCTTGCGCGCGGCGAAGCGGTCGACGCCGACGTATTCCGACGGCACGTCCGGCGTATCCACGTCGGTGATGCGGCCGAAGGCGTCGAGGATGTTCAGCGACGGCAGGCCCGCCCGCTTGCCCACGCCGAAGTCGTTGAAGTCATGCGCCGGCGTGATCTTCACCGCGCCCGAGCCCTTGGTCGGATCGGCGTAGTCGTCGGCGACAATCGGGATGCGGCGTCCCACGATGGGCAGGGTCACGAACTTGCCGACCAAGCCCGCATACCGCTCATCCTCGGGATGCACGGCCACGCCGGTGTCGCCCAGCATCGTTTCAGGCCGCGTCGTGGCGACCACGATGAAGTCGCGCGTCTCGAACTCGGTCGCCTTGCCCTCGTCGTCAAAGGCGACCGGGTGTTCGTAGGTCACGCCGTCCGCCAGCGGATAGGCGAAATGCCAATAGGCGCCGTCCACCTCGCGCTGCTCGACCTCCAGGTCCGAGATGGCGGTCTGGAAATGCGGGTCCCAGTTCACCAGCCGCTTGTCGCGATAGATCAGACCTTCCTTGTGCAGTTGCACGAAGACCTTGCGGACGGCGGCGTTCAGCCCCTCGTCCAGGGTGAACCGCTCTCGCGACCAGTCGCAGGACGCGCCCAGGCGACGCAGCTGGCGCACGATGGTCCCGCCGCTTTCTGCCTTCCATTCCCAGACCTTGTCGATGAAGGCCTCGCGGCCCATGTCGCGCCGCCCGACGTTCCCCGCCGCCGCCAGCTGACGCTCGACCACCATCTGGGTCGCGATACCGGCGTGGTCCGTACCCGGCAGCCACAGCACCGCCTTGCCCTTCATCCGGTGATAGCGGGCCAGGATGTCCTGAAGGGTGTTGTTCAGGGCATGGCCGATGTGCAGGCTGCCCGTCACGTTCGGCGGCGGAATGACGATCGAATAGGCGCCTTCGGCCCCTTCCCTGCGGGGCGCGAACAGGCCGCTCTCTTCCCACTGGGCGTACAGGCGGGGTTCGGCGGCCTGGGGTTCGAAGGTCTTCTCGAGCATGGGACTTCTTTGATCGTTGTCGTGCGGCCGAACGGCGGCCTGGAATGACAAAGGGCGGCCCCTGCAGGAGCCGCCCCTCGATTAGTCTGCGGTGAAGCGAAGGGCTAGGCGCTGCGCGCGATGCGTTCGACTTCCCTCTGCACCGCCGCCTCGACGATGGCGGGCAGGTTGTTGTCCAACCAGTCCTTCAGCATCGGACGCAACATCTCGGCGACCATGGCCTCGACGGTGTTGCCGCTGACGAAGGGCATTTCCGTCGAAGAGGCCGCAGCAGGCTCAGGTTTCTTGAACGAGGCGGCCAGACCGGCGAAAGCCGAAGCGGCGCTGGCGGCGGCGCTTTCGCCGACCAGCGCATCATAGGCCGGGGCGGGCGTTTCGGCCGGCTCGGGCGCGGAAACGACCGGCTCGGGCGCGGCCTCGACGATGTCCAGATCGCCGATGGTTTCCGATGCGGGCGCTTCATAGAGTTCGGTCAGCTCGAGGACATCGTCATCGGCGACTTCGGGTTCCGGTTGCGGCTCCGGCTCGGCGGGCGCGGCGAAAATACTCTCGGCCGCCGCAGGCTCGGGCTCAGGCTCCGGCGTCGGTTCGGGCGCTGGCTCCGGCGCAGGAGCCGGTTCGGGCGCGGCCGCAGCCGGCGGCGTCTCGGCGGGCGCGTCGTCTTCGGAGATGATCCGGCGAATCGACGCCAGGATCTCCTCCATGGTGGGTTCCGGGGCGGACTGATCGGTCATGACTTAACCCTGGGAGAGGCCTGGAATGAAACTGGGGGCGTGGAGGTCGCCCCCAAACGCCATGCACGGGTCCGGGACCGGAAGACCAAGCCTTCTCGACCCCAGGATATTGTCGTCGCATCAACGCCCGCCGGAATCAACGGGCGTTTTGCCCCTCGTTCGTCAGGCAGACGTCATGCGCCAGGCGCAGTGCGGATCACATCGCCCTTGAGTTGAGCGTCGATCGGCGCATCCCGTGCGTCGTCGGCGTCGACGACCGGCGGCGAGGCGACCCGGTCCAGGGCCTCGATCACGCCGTCCCAGGGCAGGCCGCCGCGATTGCGGACGCGGTCATAGTTGGTCTTGGCGTCATAGACGTCCAGATTGGCGTTCAGGTTCGGCCCTTCGAGCTGGCCCATCGCCGACAGCAGCGAGGCGCGGGCCACATATTCGGCGGCGCGGGCGGCGGCCAACGAGGTCTGCGACGCCCGCAGGGTCACTTCCTGGTTCAGCACGTCCAGCGTGGTGCGCAGGCCGACCTGCGCCTCCTGCCGCACGCCCTCGGCGGCCACCGAGGCGGCGCGCACGGCCTCTTCGCCGGCGGCGACGTTCGACCGGGTCGACAGGACCTGGGCATAGGCCGAGCTGACGTTCTGCAGCACAGTGCGGCGCTCGCCCTCGACGGCGATCTGGGCGGCGTTGGCCCGTTCCAGGGCCTGGGCGACGCGCGACCGGTTCAGGCCGCCGGTGAACAGCGGCACCGACAGCGTGGCGCCGGCGGTGAAGCTGCGGCGGTCGGCCAGTTCACTCAGATTGCCCAGATCGTTCGCCGTGCCGCCGTAGGAGGCGGTGGCGCGAACGGAAGGCAGATATTCGGCCCGCGCGGCGGCGACGGCGGCCTCAGCCGCCTGCAAGGAATAGGTCGCCGAAAGCACGCCCGGATTACGCGCCAGGGCGACTTCCATGGCGGCGTCGAAATCGTTCGGAACGGTCGGCAGGACCGGGGCCGCCTCAAGGTCGCTGGGCGACTGGCCCACGACGGCGGCATAGGCGGCGCGGGTGGTCGACAGCTGGGCCTGGGCGTTGGCCAGATCGGCTTCGGACTGGGCCAAGGAGGCCTCGGCCTGGGCCACGTCGGTCCGGGTGATCTCGCCGACCTCGAATCGGGCGCTAGTCTCTTCCAGCTGGCGTTGCAGCACGGCGAGGTTTTCCTGGCGGATGCGCAGGATTTCCATGTCGCGGGTGACGTTCACATAGGCCTGGATGACCGACAGCATGACCGACTGTTCGATCTCGCGCAGGTTCTCACGCCCCGCCATCACGCCGGCCCGGGCCTGGTCGATGGCCAGGGTGGTGCGGCCGGCGGTCCAGATGTTCTGCGACAGGCTGACGCCCACGGTGGCGCCGTCGCTCTCGGACGATGAACTGGACACCTGGGTGTCCGGCACGCCGTCGTTGTTCGTGTCGACGAACTGGGTGACGGTCGGGAAATCGTTGCGGGCGTAATCGACCCCGGCCGAGGCGCTCAGCGCCGGGCGCAGGCCCGATCGCGCCTGGACCACGGTTTCGTCCAGCGCGCGCTGATTCGCCCGCTGGGCCAGCAGGCTGGGATTGGTCTGATAGGCCAGGGCGATCGCTTCCTGCAGCGTCTCGGCCCAGGCGGGCGCGCCAAGCCCTGTCACCAGAGCCACCACAGCGGCCGAAGCCAGCACACGCGAGCGTTTCAACATTGTCCGTCCTTGCCTGACGCCCCCGAGGAGCGCCCGAATGTCATCAAGCGTAACTGCGGCCTCAGTCGACCTGACGCCAGTTAAGTTTTTTTCACGCTTCCCGCGAGCGCTGCCGACTACGTCAGAATGCGAATGTAGGCGCCGGCGTCAGTTCCGCGAGAAGGGCCGGGGATGAATCGAACAGTTCGCGACGCGACAGGCCTTCGCGGCCCTTAACATAGAGGGCGGCCTTGCCGATGGCGCCGCGCCGCTCGACCACCACCAGGCGGCCGCCGGTCCGCAGGGCCTGCCCCCAGGCTTCCGGCAAGGCCGCCACGCCGCCTTCGCAGACGATCAGGTCCCAGCCCTCGCCCACCGGCGCATCCAGAGGCGCGACCGCCGTCGTCACCCCGTCCTCCGCCAGGGCCTCGCCCACGACCTCGAAAACGGCCGCGTCAGACTCTTGCGCCGTGACCGTCAGACCCATGCGCGCCAGCACCGCAGCGGCATAGGGAGCAGCGATGGCCAGGGCCTTCTCCCCTTCCCGCGCATCGGCGGCCTGCAACAGCTTGGAGACGTCGCGCGCCGGCATCAGCTTGCGGTCGCCCGCAATCTCGACCGATGCGTCCGAATAGGCGGCGAAGATGCGGTCCGGCGCACAGTAGCGTTCGCGCGGAACCGCCATCATGGCCATGTGGATCTCGTGATTGGTCACATCGTTCACGCGGACCTGCGAGTCGACCATGGCCTTGCGCTCGGCGGTGAAATCCATCTTTGGGCAGCCTTCAATCGGTAGTCAGGGAGGAAATCTTGCGCGCTTATAGTTCCGCGCGTTGCAGCGGACAATCCGATCTGATAGCGAACGCCCCTCGCGATGACCGCCCCCGAGAAATCGGGGACAAGGCGGCCTGATGGCGGAGTGGTGACGCAGAGGACTGCAAATCCTTGCACCCGGGTTCGATTCCCGGTCAGGCCTCCATCGCGACAAACGAACAAAAGGCGCGGATCCCGGGATCCGCGCCTTTTTCGTCTCTATCGCCCCCTGAACGATCAGCTGATCGGCGCAGTCACCCAGCCGATCAGGCCCGCCGCGCCCAGACCGGCGACCCCGGCGGCGATGAAGATCGCCGCCCGGACGTTTCGGTTCAGAAAATACAGAATGTTCATTGCGCGCCCCCACACCAACGAGAACGATGGTCGCCACAGTTTCGGTCGCCGCGCAAGGTGTACAAAACCTTAACGACCTAAAATCCTGGTGAACGCCGGCGTCAGCCTGCGGGCCGCCCGCTGGTCACATGATGAAGCGCCAGGGCGCTGGTCACGGCGACATTCAACGAATCAAAGCCCCCCGCCATGGGCACGCCGACGGCGCGGCACCGATCAATCACGACACGGGGCAGACCCGGCCCCTCCGACCCCACCATCAGGGCGACGGGGCCCTGGGGCCGGTAGTCCGCCAGCCTCAGCGTCGCCGACGGGGTCAGGGCCAGCACCTCCACCCCCGCCGTCTGCATCGCCGCCACCAGATCCTCGGCCGATCCGCCGACCGTGAACGGGCTCCTCAGCACGGCCCCGACCGAAACCCGGATAGCCTTGCGATAGAAGGGGTCGCAGCAGGTCTCGTCCAGCAAGACGGCCCGCGCCCCGAAGGCCGCCGCATTGCGGAACACGCCGCCCATATTGTCGTGATTGCCGATGCCGCTGGCGATCACGAACACATCCTCGTCGGCGACGGCCGCCAACAGGTGCTCGACCGGCGGCGCGACGGGCTTCTCACCCAGGGCCAGGATGCCCCGGTGCAGCGGAAATCCGGCGATCCGGTCCAGAACGGTCTGGCCGGCGACATAGACGGGAACCGACGGCGCAAGCGCCGCGATGACGTCGCTCAGGGCCGCGACCCGTTTCTCCGCCAGCAGCAGGGCGCGGGGTCGGCATCGTGAGGCGGTCGAGGCCAGCACCCGCACCACCACCTCGCCTTCGGCCACGAACAGGCCCTCGCGGCCCGTCAGGTCGCGTTCGCGAATATCGCGAAAGCCGGAGATCCGGGCGTCATCGGGGTCATTGATGGAGATCGTGCGCATTCGTCGTTTTTCCCATTGCACGAATCGAATGGCCGCTGCTATAGGCCCGCCTCCCGAGCAGTTCCGCGGTAGCTCAGTGGTAGAGCAGCCGACTGTTAATCGGCTGGTCGTAGGTTCGAATCCTACCCGCGGAGCCACTCGGGGCTAAGACTGTCGGCATCAGACATCTCGCCGCCAGCGCTGTTTTGGCCTGAAAATCGGCGGGTTTAGCAAAGACCGCCCATTCGTTGGCGACGCCCTGACCGGTTCTCTTCTCCCCCTCATCGTCGCGCCTGGGCCTGACGGTCACCCGTCTTCGCGTCGCCCCAGATGTTCCGTCCCGCGCAGACGGGCGAGCTCGATCTGTCTCTGACGTTCGGCGTAGCGCAGCCTCTGCGCGTCGTCGCGCCTATCCCGGCAGCGTTCGCAGCAGACGCCCTCGATGAAATGGGCCGACGCCCGGCCTTCGGCGTCCAGGGGCATACGGCACCCCCGGCACAGGGTGTGATCGCCCTGCACCAGGCCATGACCGACCGAGACCCGCTCGTCGAAGACGAAACAGTCGCCGCGCCACAGGCTGTCGGCCGGTTCGACCTCTTCCAGATAGCGCAGGATCCCGCCTTCCAGATGGTGGACGTTCTCGACTCCCTCGGCCTTCAGGAAGGCGGTCGATTTTTCGCAGCGGATGCCGCCGGTGCAGTACATGGCGACGCGCTGCGGCCTGATCTGATCCAGCAGGGCGCGTCCTTCGGTGCGGAACCAGTCGGGAAAATCGCGGAAGCTGCGGGTGTTCGGCTGCACCGCCCGCTCGAAGGCGCCGATTTCGCCCTCGTAGTCGTTGCGGGTGTCGATCACCAGGGTGGTCGGATCGGCGATCAGGGCGTTCCAGTCCGCAGGCGCGACATAGACTCCGGCCTGTCGCGCCGGATCCAGGTCCGGCTGGCCCATGGTCACGATCTCGCGCTTGATCCGGACCTTCAGCCGCAGAAACGGCATGTCGCCGGTCCAGGCGTATTTGACCTCCAGATCGGCGAAGCCCGGAATGGCGCGGATGTCGGCCAGCACCGCTTCAATACCCGCTTCAGGACCGGCGATCGTGCCGTTCAGCCCCTCGGTCGCAACCAGCAGCGTGCCTTTGACCGCGCCGGCTTCGCACACGCTGTGCAGCCGCGCCTGCACCGCCTCGACGTCCTTGATCGCGGCGAATCGATACAGGGCGGCGACGCGAATCTCGCCGGGGTTCAGAGATTTTGAATTGGTCATGGCGTGGCTTTCAGCGGCGCCGTCGCGAGAATGGCGCGCCCTGCAGGACTCGAACCTGCAACCGTCCGCTTAGAAGGCGGGTGCTCTATCCGGTTGAGCTAAGGGCGCTCGGCAGCGAGCCGGGCGTCAATGCGTCCAGGGCTGTTTGCGATTGGGGGCGAAATTGTCGGCGTAGGCCTTCAGGATCGTCGGGGCCTCGTTCGGCTCGTGCAGGCGGAACGGAATGCCGTGGCGTTCGGCATAGGCGACGGCTTCTTCCTTCGAATCAAAGGCGAGACGCACCTGACCGTTCATGTCCGACGAACTGGTCCAGCCCATCAGCGGATCAAGGCTGCGGGCCGAGGCCGGTTCAAACTCCAGACGCCAGTCGCGGCTCTTGGCCTTGCCGGACTGCATAGCGGTCTTGGCTGGGCGGTAGATGCGGGCGAGCATGGCGAAATCCCTAGTGATCGGCAGGTCCAGAGGACCTGCCATAACGCGCGCGGGACACGGAATCCAGCGGCCGTCCATTGGTCGGGGCGAGAGGATTCGAACCTCCGACCCTCTGGTCCCAAACCAGATGCGCTACCAGGCTGCGCTACACCCCGGACCGAACGGAGCGCTCTATTGGCACTTCGTCGCGCGATCCGCAATCAAGGCTTGAAATAAGGATGCAAAATCCTGTCGCCGGGCTTGGCGCCGATCTCGGCCGCGCGACCCGCGCGAAGCTCCAGCACGCCGTTCGCGGCCCCGTTCGACGGTATCGGAACCTCGGAAAAGGGCGTGGCGTGGGAGGCGATCGAGACGATCCGCCCTTTCGGATCGATATAAAGGATGTCCAGAGAACTGGGCGTGTTGCGCATCCAGAAGCTCTGTTCCCGTGGCGCCTCTCCGGGCCACTGGAACAGCATGCCGCGATCATCGCCCAGCGGCGGGCGGAACATCAGGCCCCGCTGACGTTCAGGCTCTTCGTCGGCGATTTCGACCCAGAACGGGTGCTCGCCGGACGCCGTCACCACGGCCAGCTTCTGCAGGGGCTCGCCATTCGGCCCGGCCGGCGCTTTGGCGGCGCATCCGGCGACGGCGAGCGCCATCAGGCCGGCCACAACAAAACGTCTCGTCGCGTCGATCATGCGCCCCTCCTGGAGCGACCGATCAGCCGCCCGGTCTGATTTCAGCCACCACCAGCCCCTTGGGACCGCTGGCGAATCGCACCTGCACCGTGTCGCCTGGCACCAGATCGTCCAGGCCGCAGCGCCGCAGGGTTTCGATGTGGACGAAGATATCGCCCGGTTCGCGATCACGCACCACGAATCCATAGCCCTTGGTCCGATTGAACCATTTGACCACGGCCGGCTCCAGGACCGCATCGATTTCGGGCGACGTCGCGATAGCCTCGGCCATGGGCGCCGAACGACGCACGATGACGCTCGCCTCGCCCGCTCCCAGGTCATGGATCTCGACGGCCTGCCAGCCTTTGGATCGCCGAACACAATCGCAGACAATAGGCGCGCCTTCATCTGCCGTTTCGCGGCCGGTGTCGCGCAGACTGCTGATGTGCAGAAGAACATCCCGTAGCTCGGTCAACGTCGGGTCATCCGGCACGATGAAGCCATAGCCCTTCGCCGGATCGAACCACTTCACGCGCCCGACGACACGAACGGTCTCCGCCGTCTCCATCTCATCGTAGTCAGACAAATTATCAAACCCCCGTCCGCTCCTCTTACGGACACGATTACGTTTAACACTGTTCCGCGAATCTTTGGAAAGGTCAAAATGGGGGAAAGGCGCCCGAAACTTGCACCTTCTGGCGGAAAGCTTCCAGTTGTGTCGCACGAATGACACCACCCGTGATGGTTTTCGCCCATGGCGACGACGGGGTTGGTGCAGGACTCAAATGAAGAGGCGACCGCCGCTCGGGCGGCCTATCGGCACGGCCCGTATTCATCCCGCGTGGCAGTCCCTAGGGGAGTCGAACCCCTCTTTTCAGGTTGAAAACCTGACGTCCTAACCGATAGACGAAGGGACCGCTGCGCGGGAGAGCCGGCGATATAGCCGCGCCCTCGGACGGGTGCAAGCGCGGATTTCGAGTTTTTTGCGACGGTCCAGGGCGTGCCCGCGCCGCTCAAACCCTGCGCGGATCGGCGACGTCCTCGATCTCGAACTGCACGCCGCGACGGCCGTTCCAGTCGTCCGCCTTCAGACGGCCGACGACATTCAGCCCGCCCTGCCCGCTCAGCAGCGCCTGGCCGGTCGGCAGATCGGCGCATCGCCAAGCCACGGCCCGCACCGAGGCGCCGTCCGGCCCGACCAGGCGACAGCGGACATGGCCGCCGTTCATCTGCACCGGTTCGCGCGCCTGAACCCCGTTCAGGGCGAAGACCGGCTCGGGGTTGGAGGGGCCGAAGGGGGCCAGTTGCTCGAAGGATTCGAACAGGGCCCGGGTCGCTGCGCCTGGATCGATCAGGGCGTCGATCTCCAGCGCATCCATCGCCACCGCCTCGATCCGTTCGCCGGCCAGCCGGTCGTTCAGGAAGTCGGTCAGTTCAGCCAGTCGTGCGCCGTCCATCGTCAGACCGGCCGCCATGGCGTGCCCGCCGCCGGCCAAAAGAATACCCGCCTCCCACGCCGCCTGAATGGCGCGGCCCAGGTTCATGCCCGGCTGCGACCGGCCCGACCCCTTGCCCAGACCCGTCACCGGATCCAGCCCGATGACGATCACCGGCTTGCGCCAGCGTTCGCGCAGGCGCCCGGCGACGATGCCGACCACGCCGGGGTGCCAGTCCTCGCCCGCCACGACGACCAGGGCCGTCTCGTCGGCGTGGGCGCCGGTCGCCTCGACGCGGCGGACGGCGGCCTCCGTCACGGCGCGTTCGACCTCGCGGCGCGACAGGTTCAGGGCGTCCAGCTCCAGCGCCAGGGCCTGGGCCTCTGCAGGATCGTCGGTCGACAATAGCCGCGCGCCCAGGTCCGATCGGCCGATCCGCCCGCCGGCGTTGATGCGTGGCCCTAGTATAAAGCCGGCGTGGTTGCTCTTGGCCGGCCCTTGTTCGGCGCCGGCGGCGGCCAGCAGGGCGCGCAGGCCCGGGTTCTTCCAGTCGCTCATGACCTTCAGTCCCAACCCCGTCAGGGCGCGGTTGAACCCGGTCAGGGCCGTGACGTCGCAGATAGCGCCCAGGGCGGCCAGATCCAGCCACTGGCGAATATCGGGCTCGGGCCGGTCCGCGAACAGGCCGCGCCGCCGCGCCTCGCGGTTCAGGGCGGCCAATAGAACAAAGACCACCCCGGCCGCCGCCAGATTGCCCTGGCCCGAGTTGCAGCCCGGCCGATTCGGATTGACGACCGCCAGCGCCCTGGGCGGTTCGCTGCGCATCAGATGGTGGTCGATGACGACGACGTTCAAGTCGATGGCCGCCGCATGGGCCAGGGCCTCGTTCGCCGCCGCGCCGCAATCGACCGTCACCACCAGGTCGGCGCCGGCCGCCTTCAGGGTGTCGAAGGCCTTGGCGCTGGGGCCATAGCCCTCGGTCAGCCGGTCAGGAACATAGATGGGCAGGTCCGCCCCCATGGCCCGGAACCAGCGCACCAACAGGGCCGCGCTGGAGGCGCCGTCCACATCATAGTCGGCGAAGATGTGAACCTGAGACTTGGCCTGGAACGCATCCAGCAAGGCCTCGGCGGCGGCGTCCATGTCCATGAAGCTGGACGGATCGGGAAACAGGGCGCGCAGGGTCGGGGTCAGGAAGTCGGCGCCCTGGTCGGCCCGCACGCCGCGCGAGGCGAGAGCCCGCGCCAGCGGCTCCTCCAGGCCCAGACCCTGCATGTGGGCGCGGATGGTCGCGGCCTCGGCCGGGCGCTGACGCCAGGCCCGACCGGACAGGGACTGGGTCACACCCAGAAATGCGTTATCGATCTTGAAGCCGCCGTCGTCCGCCATCGTCGCATTATCCGGGGATTCTCGAGCCCCGGCGACAAGCTCATTCAATCGGACGCCGATCAATCGGCGGCGGGGCCTTGGCGCGATCCCGCAGGCTCTGGGCGAAGGCGTCGATCTCGGCCTCGGTGCGGGCCGCATCCGGCGACACGGGAACGGCTCCGACCTGAGCGCGGGTCTCGGCGGCCAGGGTTTCGGCGTCGCCCAGCGTCCAGTCGATCCGCGCCACCTCGCCGCCCAAGGCCCCGCCCTGGCCTTCCAGAGCCTGGACCCGGGCCGCGACCTGGGCCGCCTGCGGCAGGTCGACCGGCGCGGCGGGGAAGTTCTCCCAACTGGGATAATGGCGATTGGCGTCGACCAGGGCCTGAACGCGCGGCGCGATCGGCGACGTCGGATCGGTGCTCGGCGCAAACGCGCGCGCACAGGCCCCCAGAGACGCCGACAGCGTCGCCAGGCAGAGCAACGAAGCCGTCAGCCCCGTTCTTTTTCGAAAGTGCGCGTTCATGTCGGGGTCGGTCTTATGCCATCATCGCTTCGTGCGGAAGGGCGAGGCGTCGAACCAGTCCTCCGAACCCAGGAAGGCGAAGGAAATTCATGGCCCAAGCTCCGAAGAACAAGACTCCGACGTCCCAGCCCGCTCCAAAGGGCGACGCCCGGAAGGCCAAGCCCGGCGCGTCCAAGTCAGCGGTGTCCAAGTCGGCGGCGTCCAAACCCGCGGCGGCCAAGACGCCCGGGCCCATGGCGCTTGAGGACGCCCCGGTCGCAAAGACCCCGCGCAAACCCGGTCGACCCACCTCGGCCAAGCCCCGCCCACCGCGCGCCAAGACACCGACGCCCGAGCCCAAGATCGAATCGCCGGACGCCGCTCCTTCCGCCGAGACGCCTGCTGAACCC
>NZ_JMQR01000052.1:0-21675 GCF_000698025.1 Brevundimonas sp. EAKA
GGCCCGAAGAGGGCCGTCAGGTGTCGTTCCTCGCGCCGGATGGCGAGGCGGTCGGTGGCGAAGGCGGCGACGGGGGCGGCCACGAAGAACCAGGCGTTGTCGAACAGGCCGCCGAGGCCGAGCAGCAGCAGGCCGTTGGCGAGATAGATCGGGTTGCGGCTCCAGGCGAACGGACCGGTCGTGACCAGAGCGGTCGCCGCCCGGTGCGGCAGGATGTTGGCGCGCCACCGCCGCATCACCAGCATGGCCCAGAGGTCCAAACCAAGGGCGAGCCCGACCAGGAGGCCGCCAGCGGCGAAGGCGCCGGGGAAGAGAGCGGGCGGGGACCACAGACGCGCCGTGATGAGCGCGACAAGGACGGCGCCGCCCGTGATGAGCGGCGGCCAGGGCCAGCGGTTCGGCGCCTGCGGGCTCACCCCCCGGCCAGCTTGAGAACGCCGCGCAGCAGATAGGCGACGATGCCCAGGACGCCCACGCCCAGCGCCCAGAGCGCGACGAACCAGAGGCCCTGCCGGAGCCCGTTTGTGGAGCCGCGACGCATCAGTGGTAACCGTCGTCGCCGACCTTGCCGCGGAACACCCAGTAGGCGTAGGCGGTGTAGGCTAGGATGATCGGGATCAGGATCAGGGCGCCGACCAGCATGAACAGCTGGCTGGAGGCGGGAGCTGCGGCCTGCCAGAGGGTGATCTCGTCGGGTACGGCGTAAGGGAAGACGCTGACGCCCAGCCCGGCGAAGGTCACCGCGAACAGGCCCAGCGACAGCAGGAAGGGCCAGACCTCACGCTTCTGACGCATGGTCCAGAAGAAGGCGGCCGCGACGATCAGGACGAGCAACGGCACCTGGGCCGTCAGAAGCACGCCGGGCCAGTCGAACCACCGGCGGGCGTATTCGCCGTCGAGGAACGGGGTGGCCAGGCTGACCGCGCCGATCATCAGCAAGGTCGCCGGCCCCAACTTCCAGGCCTGGGACCGGGCGTGGGTCTGGAGCGCGCCATCCGTCTTCATGTTCAGCCAGGTGGCGCCGAGAAGGGCGTAGCCGACGACGACGGCCACACCGGTCAGCAGGCTGAAGGGGCTGAGCCAGTCCCACCAGCCGCCGCCATAGGCGCGACCGGACACTTCGACCCCCTGCAGGATGGCCCCCAGGGTGACGCCCTGGGAGAAGGCGGCCAGGAGGGAGCCGCCGAAGAAGGCGACATCCCAGACGGGCTTGGCCCGCACGGTGCGCCAGCGGTATTCAAAGGCGACGCCCCGGAAGACCAGCCCCAGCAGCATGGCGATGATCGGCGTGTAGACCGCCGGCATCAGGACCGCATAGGCGAGGGGGAAGGCCGCGAACAGGCCGCCACCGCCCAGGATCAGCCAGGTCTCGTTGCCGTCCCACACCGGGGCGATCGAGTTCATCGCCTTGTCGCGCTGATCGCCGGCCTTCAGTGTCGGGAACAGGATGCCGACACCCAGGTCGAACCCGTCCATGACGATGTAGGCGAAGACGGCGAAGGCCAGCAGACCGGCCCAGACCAGGGTCAGATCAACGCTCATGATCAGTCTCCTCGCCAGTCGGGATGGGACGGTCGGGGTCGATGGCGGGGGCAGGCGTGATGCCCGCCGTGCGGATCGGCGTTTCCGCCACGCCCGGCTCGCCGCGATGAGGCGCATGGCTCATCAGACGCAGGATGTAGAAGACCCCGGCGCCGAAGACGGTGAAATAGACCACGGCGAAAGCGGCCAAGGAAGTCGCGACGGCAGGCGCCGCCAGAGGCGCGGCGCTGTCGGCGGTGCGCAGCAGGCCGTAGACGGTCCAGGGCTGGCGGCCGACCTCCGTGGTGATCCAGCCCGCCAGCACGGCGACGAACCCCATCGGTCCCATGATCAGGGCGAAGCGGTGCAGCCAGGGGGCGTCATAGAGGCGGCTGCGCAGGCGGGCGTACAACCCCCATAGCCCCAGCAGCAGCATGGCCATGCCCAGTCCCACCATGACGCGGAAGGACCAGAAGACGATCTCCACCGGCGGCCAGTCGGCGCGGGCGACGGTGTCGAGACCGGCCAGAGGCGCGTTTGGATCATGCTTCAGGATCAGGGACGACAGCTTCGGAACCTCGACCGCGCCATGGACGGTGGCGGCCTCGCGATCGGGCAGGCCGAACAGGATCAGCGGCGCCCCGTCCGGGTGGCTTTCGAAGTGGCCTTCCATCGCCATGACCTTGGCGGGCTGGTGCTCCAGGGTGTTCAACCCGTGCATGTCGCCGATGAAGATCTGCACCGGAGCGGCGACCAGGATCATGCCCATGGCCATGGCGAACATCTTGCGCGCGCCCTTGTTGGTCCGCTCCTTCATGAGGTGCCAGGCGCCGACCGCGCCGACCACCAGACCGGTCGTCAGGTAGGCCGCCAGCAGCATGTGGGCGAGGCGATAGGGGAAGGACGGGTTGAAGACGATCTTGAACCAGTCGGCCGGGATGAACTGGCCGACCTCGTTGATGGCGTAGCCTTGCGGCGTCTGCATCCAGCTGTTGACGGACAGGATCCAGAAGGCCGAGGCGAAGGTGCCGATGGCGACCATCAGGGTGGCCAGGAAGTGCAGCTTCTTGCCGACCCGGTTCAGGCCGAACAGCATCACGCCCAGGAAGCCCGCCTCGAGGAAGAAGGCGCTGAGCACCTCATAGGCCATCAGGGGGCCGATGACGGGTCCGGCCTTGTCGGAGAAGACCGACCAGTTGGTGCCGAACTGATAGGACATCACCAGACCCGAGACGACGCCCATGCCGAAGGCGACGGCGAAGATCTTCAGCCAGTATTTGAAAAGGTTCAGATAGAGCTCGCGCCCTGTCTTCAGCCACAGGGCCTCCAGCACGGCCAGATAGCTGGCCAGGCCGATAGAGAAGGCCGGGAAGACGATGTGGAAGGCGACGGTGAAGGCGAACTGCATCCGAGCCAGGATCAGGGCGTCAAGTTCCATGGAAGCGTTTCAACCGATCAAGCCGAGCGCGCCGGCGCTGCGGTAAAGCATATATAAGGCGACGACGAAGATCAGCCCCGCGAAGACGGTATTCAAGACGCCTTTCTGTCCCGACAGGGCCTTGGCGAGCCGTGCGCCGACCAGACCGCCCAGCACGCCGCCGCCGATGAAGACGGCCGCCAGGGGCCAGTCGACCCAGCCATCAAGGGCGTAGTTGAAGGCCGTGGTCAGGCCGAAGGCGGTGACGCCGACCAAGGAAGAGCCGACGGCATAGTAGATCGGCATGCGGGTCGAGAACATCAGGCTGGGCACGATAAGGAAGCCGCCGCCGATGCCGAAGAAGCCCGACATCACGCCCGTGGCCAGGCCCGTGCCGACGAGCTTGGGTGCATTGCGCCGATCAAGCTGGACGTTCGGGTCTCCGCCGGCGGAGCGGCCCCGCAACATCAGTACGCCGACGACCAGCATCAGGACGGCGAAAAGGGCCAGCAGCTTCTGACCATCCACGGCCTTGCCCAGGCTCGAACCCAGAAAGGCTCCGAGCACCCCGGCGACCGCGAACAGACTGGCAATTTTCCATTTCACCGTGCCGTGGCGGGCATGATTGATCACATTGGCGAAGGCGTTGGCGGCCACGGCGAAGGCGCTGGTGCCGATCGCCAGGTGCGGCTCCTTGACCCCGACCAGATAGACGATCAGCGGCACGGCCAGGATGGACCCGCCGCCGCCGACCAGGCCCAGGGTGAAGCCGACGAGCGAGCCGGCGCCGGCGCCGAGGCCGTACTGCAGCGGAGACAGGTCCATGATCAGGCTCAGGCGACAGCAGGGCGAAGCTGGGGGGCGGGTTCGATGTGGTGGGGGCCGGCCAGCCATTCGCGACCGCGCAACATCCCAAGCCAGTAGATTTCGGGCAGGGCCTGGGCCTTCAGATGCCAGGCCAGACGGGTCGGCTTGGTCCCGTCGAGCATCCATTTCGGGAAGCTGGGCAGGAGCTTGCCGCCATAGCCGAACTCGGCCAGCACGATCTTGCCGCGCTCGACCGTGAGCGGACATGAGCCATAGCCGTCATAGACCGCCCGCATCGGCTGGCCGTCCAGCAGCGACAGGATGTTCTCGGCCACCACGGGCGCCTGTTTGCGGGCGGCCGCAGCAGTCTTGGCGTTGGGTGCCGAACAGGCGTCGCCCAGACCGAAGACGTTTTCGAACCGCTTGTGGCGCAAGGTGGCGTCATCCACCTCGATCCAGCCGCTTTCGGCGGCCAGCGGACTTTCGCGAATGAAGTCCGGCGCCGTCTGCGGCGGGCAGACGTGCAGGAAGTCGAACTCGCGCCGAACCTGGCGAACTTCACCGTCCGCACCGGTCACGGCGAAGGTCGCGATCCGCGCCGGGCCGTCCACCGCCACCAGTTTCGATCCGAAGTTCAGGTCGATGCGGTATTTGCTGACATATTCCATCAGGGCCGGAACGTAGTCCTTGACCCCGAACAGCACCGGGCCGGCGTTGTGGAATTCGATCTCGATGTCGTTTCGACCGTGGTCGCGCCAGTGATCGGCCGACAGATACATGGCCTTCTGCGGGGCGCCGGCGCATTTGATCGGCATGGGCGGCTGGGTGAAGATCGCCCGACCGCTCTGCATCGCCTGGACCAGCTTCCAGGTGTAGGGCGCGGTCTCATAGCCGTAGTTGGAGGTGACGTTGTTGCGCCCGAGCGTTTCCGCCAGGCCCGGAATGGCGCCCCAGTCCAGCTTCAGTCCCGGCGCCGCGACCAGCATGCGATAGCCGATCCAGCGGCCGTCGGTCAGTTCGACGCGATCGTGGATGGGGTCGAAAGCCGCGACCGAGCCGCGCACCCACTGGGCGCCTTGGGGGATCAGGTCCTCGGTGCGGCGCCGGGTCCGCTCGGGCGTGAAGACGCCGGCGCCGACCATGGTCCAGCCGGGCTGATAGTAGTGATGTTCGGATGGCTCGACGATGCGGACATCAAGGTCGGGGCGACGACGCAGGAGGCTGGCGGCTGTGGCGATGCCGGCGGATCCGCCGCCGACGATCAGGACATCGCAGGACTCCAGGGGGGCGTACTGGGCGCTCATGACGCGGCTCCTTCGAGACGGGGACGCAGGGCGCCGAGGTCGTAGCCGGCGCTCTTGGCGCGTGCGATCAGATCGTCAGCGCTTATCGAGGCGACGTTCGCCAGCGCCCACAGGGTGGTCGTGCGCGTGCCGGTGCGGCAGAAGCCGAACACAGGCTGGGGCAGGTTGGCCAGAGCCTCGCGGAAGTCCGCCACGTCCTGGTCGGAGATTGCGCCGCCGACCACGGGAACATGGGCGAAAGCCAGTCCCGCAGCCTCGGCGGCCTGGCGCAGATCTTCGGAGCTGGGCTGGCCGGGCTCTTCGCCGTCGGGTCGGTTGGAGATCACCGACCGGAACCCTTGGGCCGCGATGTCGGGCAGGTCTTCCGGGGCGATCTGGGGCGAGGCGGACAGGGCCTCGTCCAAAGGGCGAATATGCATGGCTTTGTCTCCCTAGGGTCTTTTCTGGTTCAGGCGTTTCGGTCGAGGGTCAGGCGGAACAGCGCCATGCCGGCCGCGAGGGCGCCGACGAAGACGAAGGCCTGCCAGGCGCCGGTCGTCAGCGCCGCAAGCGCCGGGCCGGGGCACAGGCCGACCAAGCCCCAGCCAAGGCCGAACAGGGCGGCCCCGCCGACCAGAGGGGTGTCGATGGTCCGGCCCTCGGGCACATGGAAGGTGTCGGCCGCGACCGGAGCCTCCATGCGCCGGCGGATCAGCCAGGCTATGGCGGAGGGGATCAGCGCCCCGCCCATGACGAAGGCCAGAGAGGGGTCCCAGGCGCCCGTCACATCCAGGAAGGCCAGGACGCGGGCCGGGTTGATCATGTCGGACACCACCATGCCGGCGCCGAACAACAAGCCGCACAGGACGGCGACGATCAGCCGGCTCACGCCAGGCCTCCCAACAGGTGGCGGGTGACGAAGACGGTCAGGGCCGCGACGGCCATGAAGACGCCGGTGGCGACGATGGAGCGGGGCGACAGGCGGGCCAGGCCGCAGACGCCGTGGCCGCTGGTGCAGCCCGAGCCCCAGCGGGTGCCGAAGCCGACGATCAGGCCGCCGAGCACCAGCAGCCAGACCTCCGAAGTGATCTGCACCTCGGGCCTGCGGATCAGGGCCGAGGCCAGGGCCGCGCCGCCCAGCAGGCCGGCGATGAAAAGCAGGCCCAGAATGCGCGGCGCGCCTTTTGACAGGCCGGTCGCTGCGGCGGTCAGGCCGGAAATCCCGGCCACGCGCCCATTCAGCAACAGATAGAGACCGGCCGACAGGCCGACCAGCAGACCGCCGGCCAGCGGCCAGATGAAGGGAAGAGGCTCAAGCATCGGAGCCTCGCCTCACAGCGCGTTCAGCGGGACCTTGAGGTAGCGCACCCCATTGTCCTCGGGCTCGGGCGGGCGGCCGCCGTTCATGTTCACCTGAACCGACGGCAGGATCAGCTTGGGCATGGGCAGGGTGGCGTCGCGCTGGGTGCGCATGGCCACGAACTCGTCCTCGCTGACGTCGTCGCGAATATGGATGTTGCCTGTCCGCTGGGCACCGATGGTGGTCTCCCAGGCGAACTCGGTCCGGCCCGGCGGCGCCTTGTAGTCGTGACACAGGAAGACCCGCGCCTCGTCCGGCAGGGAGGTCAGGCGATGGATCGAGCGGTACAGGGTCCGGGCGTCGCCGCCGGGGAAGTCGCAGCGCGCCGTACCATAGTCGGGCATGAACATGGTATCGCCGGGGAAGACGGCGTCGCCGATGACATAGGCCAGACAGGCCGGGGTGTGGCCGGGCACGTGCAGGACCGTGGCCTTCAGACCACCGATCTCAAACCGGTCGCCGTCGTTGAACAGATGGTCGAACTGGCTGCCGTCGCGGCGGAAGTCGGTCCCTTCGTTGAAGATCTTGCCGAAGACCGCCTGGACGGTGAGGATTTCATGGCCAATCGCCAGCTGACCGCCGAGCTTTTCCTGGAGATAGGGCGCCGCCGACAGGTGATCGGCATGGGCGTGCGTCTCGAGCAGCCACTGAACCGTGAGACCTTCGGATTTCACGTAATCAATGAGCGCATCGGCCGAAGCGTGCGTGGTGCGGCCCGACGCCGGATCGTAGTCCAGCACGCTGTCAATGATGGCGCAGACGTCGGAGCCGGGATCGCGCACGACGTGGCTGACGGTGAAGGTGGCTTCGTCGAAGAACGATTTCACGACAGGGCGTTGGCGAGGATCGCCCAGCGCGGCGCGCACGATGTCGGCGGCGTCGTCGCGGGCGGGGTCGGGTGTGGGCGAGGACATGACGTGTCTCCGTTTCGGTGACTCAACACATATACTCATTCATAGTTCGTGCAAGTATGTATTTTAATGTAGCGGAAACGGTGGGATGCGCTTAGCTTGCGGCTATGGACACGATCGACACCGGGCCAGCCGTCTATCCCCCCGCAATGCGCGCCCTGCGCATCAACGATACGGCGCCGGACTTCACGGCGCGCACGACTCAGGGCGAAAGGCGCCTCAGCGACTACCGTGGACGCTGGCTGGTGCTGTTCTCGCATCCGGCGGACTTCACGCCGGTCTGCACCAGCGAGTTCGTGGCCCTGGCCCGGCAGGCCGACGCCTTCGCGGCGATCGACTGCGATCTGATGGCCCTGTCGGTGGACAGTCTGTATTCGCACCTGGCCTGGCTGAAGGACATCTTCCGCCGCTTCGGCGTGAAGGTGCCGTTCCCGATCATCGAAGATCCCTCCATGGCCATCGGCCACGCCTTTGGCATGGTGGACGCCGGCTCGAGCGACAGCGCCACGGTGCGCGCGACCTTCGTGATCGATCCCGAAGGCGTGGTGCGCGCCATCAGCTGGTACCCGATGAACATCGGCCGCTCGGTTGATGAGTTGCTGCGTCTCGTCACCGCCCTGCAGACCTCGGACCGTGAGGCGGCCTCCACGCCGGCGGGCTGGACGCCCGGCGACGCACTGCTGGAGCCGGCCGCCACCACACTGGACGCCGCCATCGCCGACGGTGACGGCGATGCACCCTGGTACTATCGCGAGCGCAGCGCATGACCGACGATCAAGCGGCCGCGATGGAGCGGTTGAAGGAAAAGGCGCCGGAGGCCGCAGAGCTGTTGCGCCAGCTGGCCAACGCCAACCGGCTGCTGATCCTGTGTCATATCGCCGAAGAGGAGCGCTCGGTGGGCCAGCTCGAGGCGGACCTCGGCATCAAGCAGCCGGCGCTATCCCAGCAACTGGCAGAGCTGCGCCAGTATGGCCTGGTCAAGACCCGCCGTCAGTCCCGCTCGATCTTCTATTCGATCGCCGACGAGCGCGCCCAGGCGGTCATGGGGATGCTCTACGAAATCTTCTGCGGCGATGCGAAGGCGGTCGGCGCGCGAGCCGCCGCCCCGGCGCCCCGCACATCGACGCCGGCGCGCGGCGACACAGCTCAGTTCGCCCGCATCACCGCCGTCGCACGTCGCTGACGGCAAACCCGCACAGGAGACTCTAGTGAAGGGCTTCATCGACAATATCGAACGTCTGACGGAAGAGAACACAGACTTTCGCCGCGTTCTGTACACCGGCCACAATCTGCAGCTCGTCCTCATGGCCATTCCGCACGGCCAGGAGATCGGCGAAGAGGTCCACGACGACCGCGACCAGTTCTTCCGCATCGAGGCGGGCGAGGGCGAAATCTGGATCGACGGCGTTCGTCACGCCGTGAAGGCGGATGACGGGGTCATCGTCCCTCAGGGCGCCCGCCACAATGTGGTCAGCACGGGGTCCGAGCCGCTTCGGCTCTACACCCTTTATGGTCCGCCGGAGCATCGCGACGGTACGGTTCACGCCACGGTGGAAGAGGCCTCCGCCGACCACGAGCATTTCGACGGCCGCACGACCGAATAACCGTCAGGGGCCGACGTCGTCCGCATCGGCGCGCCGGTCGTCGGGCCGCGGCAGGTGCAGGTCGATACCCAACGCCTCCGCCAGACGGGTGTCGCGACGATAGATGTCATCGCGAAAGGCGACGCGGCCCTGGCCGTCCAGAAAGGCCGTCCAATAAAGCAGGCGCACGTCGATCGGCCGACCGGTCGCCACCCGGACGGTCTCGCCGCTGTCCAGCGCGGCGTCGAATCGGGCGAGCCTCGCGGGGTCGGGCGCAAGCAGCAGCCGAGCGAAGCCGACCGCGTCCTGCACCCGCACGCAGCCGTGGCTGAGATGGCGGAAGCTCCGGTCGAACGCACCCCGCGACGGGGTGTCGTGCAGGAAGATGGCGTAGCTGTCCTGAAGTTCGAACTTGACCTGGCCCAGGGCGGCGTTCGGGCCAGCGCGCTGAACCACCATGCCATTCTGAATCGTCATGTTGTTCGCCCGCATATAGGCGGCGCCGCGTGGCAGGATCTCGCGCTGGGCGATGGAAGTCGGCACCGTCCAGGGCGGATTGGCGACCACCGAGGCGAAGGGCCGTTCGAGGCTGGGCGTCGCATTGTCGGCGTCACCCGTCACGACCCGCATCGAATGCACGGGCCGACCGTCCTTCCAGTAGACCATGATGGAGGCGGCGGTGTTCACCTCGATCCGTTCCGGGGCGACGTCTCTCTTCAGCCAACGGCGGCGTTCCAAATTCAGCGCGATCTGGCGAGCGCGGGCCTCGGCCGAAATCGAGAGCGCCCGCTGTGTCGCCGGGCCGATGCGGGCGTCCGCTTCAAGACCGTGGCGCACCTGGAACGCCCGAACGGCCTCTTGCACAATGGAGCCGTATTCACCGCCAGACGGGCCGACCATCGCGGCGGCGGCTTCGCTTAAATCGCCTTCCACCCGAAGGCGCGGCAGGAGGGCGGGAAGGCGCGGGTCGGACGCAAATGGTTCGATCGTCGCGCCCAGGGCAAAGGGCGGCCAACCGCCGCGGTCGGCGATGGCGCGATAGCGGAGGAAGCCGTCGCACAGGCCCTGATAGCCGCGGTCCTGGGGTGCGAGGCCGGCCATCGTCGCCGCAAGTGTTCCGTCGTCGACCGCCTTTGCGAGGAGAGGCGGCGTGTCGACTTGGTTGCGATCCATCTCCCAGAGCGTCTCGACGGATGCTGGATCGACCCGGCCATGGGCGAGCGCCTCAGCCAGGATCAGGACGGCCTGGGTCAGTTCTGCTTCGCTAAGGGCGAGACCGTCGGGCGCCGACAGCCCGTGGCGGTCCGCCAGAGCTAGGGCGTCCATGGCTTGCCGGCGCGCGGACCCCGCCCAGGCGGGGCGTCCGCCGCGGGCGGCGTAGAAGGCTGTAGTCAGAACAGTGATGTCAAAGGCGGCGGGCGCGGGTGCTGCTCGCGCCGCCGTAGAGACCCAGAGCGGCGCCGCTGCGGCCGCCAGCAGGTGTCGGCGGTTCAGGATTGAGGAGCGACGATCAACCATGCCGCCGACACCGCAGGGTTCACCTTAAGGCAGGCTTAAGGTTGGCCGGTCCGCCAGCCCCACCGCGCGAAGATGGCGGCCCCCTCGTCGGACTTCAGAAAGTCGAGGAACGGCTGGGCGTCGGCGTCCTGGCGGCCGGTCTCTGTCACAACGGCGCCGGCGTCGCGGTAGATGCGGTAGGGCTCTTCGACCTCGACCACATCAGCGAGGTCCGGATTGGCGACCTGCCAGATGCCCCAGATGATCCAGGCGTCCAGCGTCGGGTCGTCGATCCAGGCTTGTCGGGCCTCGGCGCTGTTGCGGGCGTAGACGACGATGTTACGACGCAGGGCGCGCACCTTGGCGATGTCGCCGGTGCGACCGGCCATGTCCTCCCACAGGCCGTTCTGGCCCGCGCCGTTGACAACCAAGACCCGGCGATCGGGCTGGAAAAGATCCTCAAGGCCGCCGATGCCGTCCGGATTTCCCGGCCGAACGAGGATGGAGGCGGTGCGCAGATAGAGCGGCTCGACCGCCTCGGCGCGGATGCGGCCCTCCAGGGCGCTGACGAAGTCGGTCATCATCGTCTCGGAGCCTGAGAAGATCAGGTCGCCATCCGCCTTGGCCTGGTCCAGCCATTGGGGCGTGGGTCCGGCGACGACGGCCACGGCGCGACCGGTGCGCGCCTCATAGGCCTTCGCGGCGTCGCGCATGGCGGGGGAGGGGCCGCCGGGACCGTAGACATGAAGTGGATCGGCGGGCGTCTGGGCGTGGGCGGCCAGGGCCGTTGCGCTCAGGAGGGCGGCCAGCGTCAGTGCGGACGGGCGCATCAAGAATTCTCCTGGGGTGGGGCGAAGTGATTGGCGGGAATCTTGAAATAGACGCGCCCGTCCGGCGCGGCCGGCGGCAGCACCCCGCCGCGGATGTTCACCTGAAGCGCGTAGAGCATCAGATTCGGCAAGGGCAGGGTGGCGTCCCGATCGTCGCGGAGCCGCACGAAATCCGCCTCGCCGCGTCCGCCGCCGACATGGATGTTGTCCGCCTTCTGCTCTCTCACGGTGCTGAAGCAGGCGGGCTCGCGGCCATCCGGGCCATAGTCGTGGCCAACGAAGACGGCGGTCTCTTCAGGCAGGGCCAGGATGTCCTGGATGCTTCGGAAGAGAGTCTTCGAGTCGCCGCCCGGAAAGTCGGCGCGCGAGGTGCCGGCATAGGGCATCATCAGGGTGTCGTGGACGAAGGCGTTGCCGCCAATCACATAGGTGATGGAGGCCATGGTGTGCCCCGGTGAGAACATCACCCGCGCCGGCAGGTCGCCAACAGCGAACGTGTCGCCAGCCTTGAAGAGTCGGTCCCACTGGCGACCATCGGCCGGAAAGTCGTCGTCCAGGCCGTAGATGTCCTTCCACAGCTTCTGGACGCCGATGACCTTTTCGCCGATGGCGGTCGGCGCGCCCAGTTTCTCGTTGAGGAAGGGCGCGGCGGAGAAGTGGTCGGCGTGGGGATGGGTGTCCAGCAGCCACTCGACGGTCAGGCCCTCCGCCTTGACGTAGTCCAGGATGGCGTCGGCGTTGCGGGTCGAGGTCGCCGCCGCCTTCTCGTCGAAATCCCAGACCGGATCGATGATCGCGCATTTGCGGCTGACCGGGTCGGAGACGACATACTGCCAACTGCCGGTCTTCTTGTCGTGGAGCGCCGCGATGCGCGCTCCGCCGTGGTCGATGATCTGCATGAAGGCTCCGTTTGGTTTGCGAAGAAAAAGGCCGGACCGCTTGCGAGGTCCGGCCGGAATCCGATCAGGCGGCTTTCGGGGCGTCGGGGAGGTCGCGCGTCGAGAAATACCAGTCGGTGTAGACGTAACCCTCGGAAGCGCGAGCCTCGGCCGCCTCGGCGGTCTTGGGCGGGGGGACGATGGCCGGTTGGCCAGGGCGCCAGTTCTCAGGCGTCGCGACCCCGTTGGCGTCGGACGCCTGGAGCGCGGTGAGCAGCCGAACGAACTCTTCGATGCTGCGGCCATTGCTCATGGGATAGTAGACCATGGCGCGCAGCTTGCCTTCCGGATCGATCAGGAAGGTGGCGCGAACAGCCGAGGTGTCGGCCGCCCCGGGGTGGATCATTCCGTAGGCCTGGGCCACCTCCATCTTCAGATCCTCGATGATGGGGAAGGGGATTTCGACGCCGAACTTCTCCTTGATGTTCCGGGTCCAGGCTAGGTGCGAGAAGATGCTGTCTATCGAGAGGCCCAGGAGCTCGCAGTTCATGGCGGCGAACTCATTCGCATGCTTGGCGAACCCGATGAACTCGGTCGTGCAGACCGGGGTGAAGTCCGACGGGTGCGAGAAGAGGATCAGCCATTTGCCGCGGTAATCGGCCAAGCTGCGATCCCCGTGCGTGGTGCGGGCGTGAAAGTCGGGGGCGGGTTCGTTGAGGCGGGGCAGTCCGGTCATGTCGATATCTCCTTCAGACGCCCCAATGAACAATTACATACATACTTACGCAAACTAATAGTTCTTATGCTCAGGAAAGGTTCCGCCTATGCCGAGCCGTCAGTTCACAACCAGGGCGTATCCGGCCTGTTGAAGGTGGATGACCGTCATCAGGGCGGCGAGATCAACGCTCACGCCCGCTTCGAGATCGGCTTGCGCGATGCCGTTCCCCGCCATGGCCTGGCCGCACAGTCGAACCTGGACGCCGGCGGCGATGAGGGCGCGGATCAGGGCGCTGTTGGGGTTGGCGTCGCCCTTGCCGCGCGCGGTCCAGGCGGCGTCGGAGAGAACTGCAGGGGTGGCGGCGCCGTGCAGGACGACCACGATCTGACGGTGGTCGGCGTCGACGCCGCCCGCCGCCAGCATATTCACCAGCCGCGCGACGCGATCCAATCCCTTCAGCGGCCTGTCGTCCGCACCGCCCTGGGACACGTCGAAGATGACCCGATAGATGCGCGACGGATCCGGCTGTTCGCCGGCCTCGGGCAGGGGCTTGAAGCCGCCGAAGCCTGAGACAGCCTGGGCGAAGCTCGGGGAGGCCGCCAGGGAGGCGGCCAAGGACAGGGCGATCACGAGGGTTTTCATGGCGGGTTCCGGTGTGCGGGCGCTGGGGGTCAGGGACGGCGGGCGATGAGATCGATCAGGGCGGACCGGCCGCTGTGGCCGGCGCCTTCGGAGACGTCGCTGTCGTGGCTTTTCAGATGCAGGATGTCGAAGTCGGCGAAGGCGTCGCGGAGCAGCGCCTCGGTGTAGAGGTTCTCGACCTGCCCCGGACCGCCGGTGCCATAGGCGATCTGTTCCGGCCGATAGCCCTGCAACAGGACCAGGCCGCCAGGCTTCACGGCCGCCTTCATACGCTCGAAAAGTCGGTCGCGCTGGGGAGGCGGGGCGAACTGAATGAAGACGGCGACCACGACGTCGAACGCACCCTGCGGCCAGCCCCAGGTCTCGAAGTCCGCCACCTGGGCGTCCAGTGTGACGCCACGTCGCTCGGCCAGGGCGAGGGCCTTCTCGACCGCGCGCGGGGCGATATCCGTGGTGGTGACGGCCAGGCCCTGTTCGGCGAGCCACACGCCGTTTCGGCCCTCGCCGTCGGCGACCGCCAGAGCGGTCATGCCGGGCTGGAGCCGCGCGATCTGAGCGGCCAGGAAGGCGTTGGGCGTCTCGCCGAACAGATAGTCCTGGCGGTCATAGCGGCTGTTCCAGAAGTCGCGGGCGGCGACGGAGTCCATAAGGTGTTCCTTCAGATGATGAGGACGCTGACGGGCAGATCGGTCTCGCCAGGCGTATGGTCGGCGAACCAGGATTCAAGCGCGCCCACAGTGTCGATGTCGAGCGTCCGGCGGTCTCGCCCGTAATGTTCGGGCACCCCTTGGGCGGTGACGAAGGCCACCAGATAGTCCGCCTCCGGCTCGACAGGGCGGTCTCCGACCAGCAGGCGGTCGAGGCGCTGCCCCTTGGGATTCTCAAGCTTCACGAAGGCCGTGAGACCCCGGCAACGTTTGATGTAGCCGCCCATCTGCTCATACGGGTCGGCGGCGAAGGTGCGCTCCAGATTTTCTTCCAGCATCGCTTGCAACTCGGCCCCGGTCAGCGTCGTGCGTGAGATCGGCGGATTCATCGGCGCCATATTGTAGAGGTCGCCCAGAGTGACCGGACCCGGCGCGACGGGCGCGCCGTAGCGCCAGCCGTTGGAGAAGGCGATGTCCACGCCCGCCGCCTGCGCCGCCGCCGCCAGCAGGACGTCGTCCATCGGCGCGCTGGCCATGGCGTAGCGGTGAAGGGGGATGGCGGTGCGGCCGACGATGCGCGCCAGACGCTCGCGCTCGGGCGCCAGGGCCATCTCCACCAAGCCGGCGACTTGATCGTCTTCGGGGCCAGCGTCCACGGCTATGAGCCGATGGCGCCGCAGGCACACGCGGCCCTCTGCAATCTCCAGATCCAGCCGGCCGATATAGGCGCCGTGGCAGCCGGACTGGATGATCAGGGTGTCGCCGACGCGGGCCGGTTCGTGCAGGCGGTTATGGGTATGACCGCTCAGGATCACGTCGATGCCCGGCGTTTCGGCGGCCAGCTTCAGATCCTGCGGAAAGCCCAGGTGCGACAGCAGGACGACCAGATCGACCTTTTCCTCGCGGAGCTGGTGCAGCTGCTCGCGGGCTTCGGCCACACCCATTTCAAACCGCACGCCTTCAGAGAAGGCGGGGGGCATCGTCTTGTCGATGATGGGGCAGGCCAGGCCGATCACGCCGATCCTCAGACCGCCGCGCTCGAACACCCACCGCCCGTCGAACTCCGGCGCGCCGTCATCCTTGCGGAAGACATTGGCGGCCAGGACGGGATAATCCAGTCCCGCCGCCAACGCCTTGAACCCCGCCGGGCCATAGGCGAACTCCCAGTGCGCCGTCATGGCGTCGATCTTCAGGGCGTTCATGATCGGAACCAGCGCCTCGCCCCGGCTGGCGACGGCGACCCGCGTGCCATGGAAGGTGTCGCCGTTGTCCAGGGTCAGGCATGCACCTTCGGCGCGCGCCTCTTCGAAGAGGCGCGCGATGCGGGCGACCCCGCCCAGCCGTTCGAACCGCCAGCCGCCTTCGGTGCGCACCAGTTCGGGATGCGGCTCGAGATAGCCGTGGAGGTCGTTCAGCTGGAGCAGGGTCAGGGTGGTCATGGTCGGCTTCAGCGCAGCGGTTGTCCGGAGCGGATACGACCGATCACCGCTTCGAGTTGCGCCTGGGGCATGCCGCCGGGGATCAGATTGCCGTTGATGATAAAGGCGGGCGTGCCCTGCAGGGCCAGGGCCGCCGCTTCTCGACCATTTCGGTCCAGCACCGCGTCGATGTCTGCGCGGTGTTCGGCCAGGTCCTGATTCAGGCGCGCCATGTCCACGCCGGCCGACTGGACCAGACGGGTGATGTCCGCCTGGTCGCCGATGCGCGACGGCGACAGCATGAAGGCGTTATGGACGGCCTCGTACTTGCCCTGATAGGCGGCGGCGAGGGCGGTCCGGGCGGCGGTCTCCGAGACGTCGCCGAAGATCGGCCAATCCTTGTACAGGACGCGCACCTTGGTGTCCGCCTTCAGCAGGCCGTCGATCTCAGGCTGCATCTTCTTGCAGTAGGGGCAGTTGTAATCGACGAAGCCGATGATGGTCACATCGGCGTTCTCGGCGCCGATGAAGGGCGCTGCGGGATCGCGCAGCAGGTCATTGAAGCCGACCTGGGCGATGGGCGGCATGTCTTGTCCGGAGGCGGCGGAAGGGCTGGCGGGCGCCGCGCCGTTGTCGGCGTCGGCCGGGCCGCAGGCGGCGAGCGCCAGGACGGCGGCGAAGGCAGGGGCGAAGGTGCGGTTCATGGAAGCTCCGTGAGGCGAGGGGGTCAGTGCAGACGCGCGATTTCGGTCGCGATCTGTTCGGGGGCGATTTCCCCCATGTGGGCCTTGGCCAGACGGCCGTCGGCGTGGAGGAACAGGGTCACCGGAATGCCGGCCGTACCGTAGTGGCGGGGCAGCGCCATGGCCTCGTCGAACAGCACATGGTCGAGGGCCAGCCCCTGGCTCTGCAGAAAGGCCCGAACGCCGGCTTCGCCCTCGCCCTGGTTGACGAAGAGGAAGCGCACATTCGGATGGGCTTTTTCGGCCTGGGCCAAAGCCGGCATCTCGCGCCGGCAGGGCGGGCACCAGGTGGCCCAGAGATTGATCACCGTAGGCCGATCGATCGGCGCCGAAAGGTCGATCGCCGGTGCGTCCATCGCGGCCAGCGTCAGGGCGGGCGGCGCCATGGGCTGCGTCGCCGAGGCCAACTGATGGGCGGTGGTCCAAACCAAGGCGCTGGCCAGCACAGGCGCAATGGCCCAGGCGCGTTCGCGCGTCGTGCGCAGCAGCAGAATGGTGGCCAGGATCACGACCGGCGCGACCCAGATCCAACTGAATCCGCCCTGCCAGACCGCGAGCGCCCGCCACGGGTCAGCCCCGAAATACTCCCAGTGCGTCGCCACGTGACCGAGGCGGGCGACCGCCAGACCGCCGAAGACTAGGACCGTGCTCCACAGGTTGAAGCGCGGGCTGACCCGGCTGGCCAACAGCCCGACGCCGATCATGAAGACGAACACGCCGGCGATGATGGCGAACCGCTCGCCCGACAGGACGAGCGGGCCCAGGGTGATGGCGTTCATGCGGCGGCTCCGGCGCTCTGCAGGGCGGAGGCGACGTCTTGGGCCGACATCTCTCCGATCAGTCGGCTGCCCGGCGCTTCGGTCGCCGAGGGCGACAGGAAGATCATCGTCGGCGGTCCGATCACTCCGTGCCGCTCAAGAAGCGCGCGCGCCTCGGGCGTGCTGCGCGTGACGTCGACCTTGATGAGGTCGGTGTTCGAAAGGCCGGCGATGACCGCGGGGTCCTCGAACACCGTCCGCTCGATCACCTTGCAGCTGACGCACCAGTCGGCGGTGAAATAGACCAGGGCGGGACGTTCGCGCGCGGCGGCATCGGCGACGGCGCGGTCGAGCGCCGTCTGATCCAGCACGACCGCTGCGGTTTCGACCGGCGCGGCGGCTGAGATTCCAGCGGGCCGCGCCAGGGGCTCAAGCGGACGCCACGGGTCGTCCGCCCCGAGACTGAGGCCGACCAGCAGCAACAGGCCCCAGGTCGCGGCCGCCAGGCCAGCGACACGTGCGACGCCGTTTCTCAGATTCGGGCTCAGCGGCTGGAACAGGCCGAGAGCCGCCGCCAGACCGAGCGCCAGCGCCGCGCCGAAAGCCAGCGTCGCGCTCGGCGGCAGGATGCGGCCGGCCAGCCACCAGGCCATGCCCAGGAAGATGAAGCCGAACAGCATCTTCACCCGGTCCATCCACGGCCCAGCCTTGGGCAGGAAGCGCGCGCCGACCGTGCCGAACACGATCAAGGGCACCCCCTTGCCCAGGCCCAGGAAGAACAGGGCCGCCGCGCCCAGCCCAACGTCGCCGGTCTGTGCGATATAGAGCAGGGCACCCGCCAAGGGCGCGGTGACGCAAGGGCCCACGATGAGGGCGGAGACGAAGCCCAGACCTGCGGCTGAGGGCAGGGACCGCCGTCCGTCACCGCTGTCGCGGGACAGGCGGCTGGTCCAGGCCGAGGGCAGTTGCAACTCGAAGCCGCCGAACATGGACGCGGCGAGAACGACGAAGACGACAACCAGAGCGCCGATCGCCCAAACCGACTGGAGCGCCATCTGCAGGTTCTGTCCGGACCAGGCGGCCGCGACGCCCAGCAGGGCGAAGGCGACGGAAAGGCCCAGCACATAGGCGACCGAGAGCATCAGGCCTCGGCGCGTACCGCGCCCGTCCACGCCGCGTCCGATGACGCCGGCCAGGATCGGGTACATGGGAAAGACGCAGGGCGTGAAGGCCAGAAGCACGCCGAAACCGAAGAAGGCGAGCAGGACCCAGGTGGCCCCGCCCTGCAGCGCCAAGCGATCGACGAAGCCCGGGCTGGGGTCCGGGATGACCGCCGGCGATGGCGCGACCGGCGGAGGCGCCAACGCGCCCTCATCACTCGCGAGTGCGGGTGTGGGTGCAGCGCCCGGCGCCTGGATCGCCAGCAGAGCGGCGGCCTGAGCGGTCTGCGCATCGGCCTCCCGAGCGGCAACCTCGGACTGCGGCCGGGTCGGCACGTCCACTGTCCGCGTCATCGGCGGGTAGCAGATCGAGTCCTCGAGGCACCCCTGGTAGGTGATGTTGACCGACGTCGGGCCGCCAACCTGCGTCAGGGTCTGCGCCGATAGGGTCGCGCGACCCTCGTCATGCCAGACGTCGACGACGCCAAAGCCCGGATCGTCCTTGGTTTCGCCGGTCGCAAGCTCCAGAGGCAGCGATGCTTTCCCGCCCGGCGTGCTGGCGACGGTGTGGTCACGATAGAGATAATGGCCGGGCGCAATGTCCCAGGCGAAGGCCAGGTCGCCGTCAGCCTCACGCGTCACCGTCAGGGAGAAGGCCTTGTCAGGCGATAGCGGAGCCTGACCCAATGCCGAACCCGGAAGGGTGAAGGACAGGATCGCGAGAGCGGCGGGCAACAGTCGGCGGAAAAACCTCATGGCCATCTCGTCGGCAAACGAGCTTAAGTCAGGCTTAAGCCGCAACTTCCACCTCACGCCGCATGAGACTGCTCGCCATAGAAGATGATCCCGTTCTCGCCGACGGCCTCCAGGTCGGGCTCAGCGCCTGCGGCTGGACGGTCGAAGTCGTCGGGCGGGTCGAGGACGCCCTCGCGGCGCTGGAAAGCTCGGCGTTCGATGCGGTCGTGCTGGATTTGGGTCTTCCTGATGGCGACGGCCTTTCGGTGCTGCGTTTCGTTCGCGAGCGCGACATGGATGTCGGCGTGGTGGTCTTGTCGGCGCGCGATGACAGTCGGGACCGCATTGTGGGTCTGGACGCCGGCGCGGACGACTATGTCGGCAAGCCTTTCGATCTCGACGAACTGGCGGCGCGACTGCGCGCGGTGCGGCGTCGCCTGCTTGGGCGCTCGGCGCCCGCCTTGCGCCACGGCGGGGTGACCCTTGATCCCCAGTCGCGTCTGGCTTGGCGTGAAGAGGGGGACCTGCCCCTTTCGAGACGTGAGTTCGCCATCCTGGAGGCCCTGATGGAACGGCCTGCACAGGTCCTCTCGCGCAGTCAGCTAGAAGAACGCCTGTACGGTTGGCAGGAGGAGATCGGCTCTAACGCGGTGGAAGTGCACATCCACTATCTCCGGGCCAAGTTGGGAGCCGGCTTCATCCGCACCGTCCGCGGCGTAGGATACACCCTGCAATGAGCTCGATCCGCCTGCGTCTGTTCGCCACCCTCGCGCTCGTGACCGCCCTCGTCTGGGGCGGCGCGGTCGTCTGGGTCGAGATCCAGACCCGGGCCGAGGTGCAACGGGTGCTGGACCGGCGCCTGATGGAGTCGGCCCGCATGGTCTCGTCCCTGATGCAGGCCGGCAGCGTGCGCCCGGCGATGCAGGCTCCGGAAAGCGGGGCCGCCGATGTCTACGACCGTCAGCTCTCCTGCCAGATCTGGTCGCTGGAAGGCGATCTGATTGGTCGGTCCCAAAGCGCGCCTGCGGAGCGGTTGTCGGAAGGGGGCGACGGTTTTTCAGAACGCACGATCCGGGGCGAGCGCTGGCGCGTCTACACGGTGCATGATCGTGATGCCGGTTTCAGGGTCATGGTCGGGGACAATCTGGCCGTTCGCGAGCACCTGGTCGGCAATGTCGTCACCGCTTTGATCGGTCCGGCGGTCCTTGGTCTGCTGGTGCTTGGCGTATTGATCTGGTGGTCGGTAGGGCGGGGGCTGACCCCTATTCGACAAATGACCCGCAGCCTTGCGGTACGGGATGCGGAAGATCTGACGGCGTTGGACGTATCGCCGGACGCCCGCGAACTCCGTCCCTTCGCCCTGGCGCTGAACGACTTGATGTCACGCCTTGGCGCAGCGCGACGTCGCGAGGCCGAGTTCACGGCCGCTGCCGCGCACGAATTGCGTACGCCTCTGGCAGGCCTGCGCGTCCAGGCGCAGATTGCGGCGTCGTCTTCGGATACGGCCGTTCGAAGACGCGCGCTGGAGCAGATCCAGACCTCTGTCGATCGCACTGCCCGCCTCGTCACAGGTCTTCTCGTCTTGGCGCGCGAGGACGAGATGCCGGTTAGCGACGAAGATCGCCGCTGGGTGACGCTTCGGTCGCTGTTTGCAGGAGCGGAAGGCGATGATCGGGTGTCGATCGTTGAAGGTGACGCGCTGCTTAACGTGGATCCAGATCGCTTCGAGGCAGCGGCTGCCAATCTCCTCGCCAACGCGCAGGCGCATGCGGCATCCTCAGTCGTGATCAGTTACGACCCGACTTCCGGGCGTTTAATCGTCGAGGACGACGGCCCGGGCGTGGCCTTCTCGGATCTGCATCGGCTGGGTAGGCGCTTCTTCCGTGCGGCCAATGCACCTTCCGGAGGGAGCGGTCTGGGCCTCTCTATCGTCCTCGCCACAGTGAAGGCCCATGGGGGACAGGTGCAGTTCTTGCGCTCACCAGGAGGCGGTCTCCGTGTCGAGGTGATAGTTGCTATTGAGGCTTCGGGGTCGATGCATAAGCCTAGCACGCTGACCGACTAACAACGATCTCGGCACGCCGAAAGGGTGAGCTCGGGGCCGATCGCGGATCGGAGGCGGACATTAGATGTTCTCACCTCCAGCGTCTGCTGATGCAAACGGCTGCTGGTCGCACAGCGAGGATAGCCCGCACGCACCCCACTGCTGGCTCACTAAGTTGGGCTAGGGCTTTCGGCGGCTCAGCGGCCGCTGGTCGGGAGATTTCCGACCGGGTTTCTGCTATGGGATTTCAGGAAGTGGGTATTGATCCAGATTGCTGGCTCTTCCCCTCTTCTGGTGACCATATGGTGACCAATCGTCGCTGAGATTTCCTAAGGTCTTAGAAAAATCAGCTTTATCAATAGGATAGAACGAGAGTTCGCGGCATCGAATATCCTCTATTGGGACATCGAGCTCGAACCCTAGGCGTTCGCGTGACGGCCCAGGGGCGTGCGGGCCGGGGCGTCCGCCAGCAGGGCCTGGATCTCGTTGAAAAGCAGGGCGAGGGTGAAGGGTTTGCCGAGGTGGCGGTCGGCGCCCGCCAGCCGCGCCGCTTCGACATGTTCGGGCTGGGTGTTGGCGGTCAGCATGATGACCGGGACGCGGCCCCGGCCCGCCGCGCGGTCCGCCTCGCGAATGCGGGCGACCGCCGCGGTTCCGCCCATGCGGGGCATCTGGATGTCCATCGGGATGACGTCCAAGGATTCGCGCCCGCCGACTTCCACA
>NZ_JMQR01000053.1:0-21548 GCF_000698025.1 Brevundimonas sp. EAKA
CCGGGGTTCCGCCCCCACCCCCCCGGGCGGGCCGGCCCCCGCCGCCGCCCGCCGCCCGGCCCAGCCTGGCCGACCGGGTGTTCGACGCCGCCTCCGGCGCCTTGGTGGTGGTCGACGCCGACGGCCGCATCCGCCAGGCCAACCGCACCGCCCTGATCATGCTGGGGCGCGGCGAGGGGGTGACGGGTTCCGACTTCGCCGACCTGTTCCTGCCGCTGGACCGTCGCACCGAGGGCCGCCAGGCCTTGCGCGCCGCCCTGAACGCCGATGACGGCGAGGCTGCGCCGATCGAGACGGTGGACGCGGACGGCGCGGGGATCCGCTGGACCCTGACGCCCCTGGCCGACGAGGCGGATCGTCCGGACGCCGTCCTGCTGGCCGGCGCCCCCTTGGCCGACATCGCCCCGATGGAGACCGGCTCTGAAACCGCAGAACCGGCCCCTCTGTCCGATGCGCCGGAAGACGACGCCGGCCAGGACGATCCGCGCGATCCCGTCGCCGAGGCCCTTCAAACGGCGCAGGCGGACTTCGCCCGCCGCGAGAGCGAAATCCTGGCCGCCCATAATCAGGCCCTGCTGGACACGGTCGCCGAGGCCGCGCGCGCCGAACAGGCGGTTCGCGCCGAGCTGGAGGCCGAACGGCGCATGGCCAATGTCGGCCGTCTGGCCGGCGGCGTGACCCATGATTTCAACGCCCTTCTGGGAGTCATGACCTCGGCCCTGGACATGATGCTGCGCCATGCCGACGAGCCCGAGCGCATCCGCCGCCTGGGCCAGGCGGCCCTGGCCGCCGGTCAGCGCGGCGAACGCCTGACCCGCCGCCTCAGCGCCTTCTCGCAGGACGAGGACCGCACCAATCTTCAGCGGCTGGACGTCGGGATCTTCCTGGCGGGCCTGGAGACCAAGCTGCGTCTGCTGTCGGGGCCGTCGATCGACCTGATGATCGAAACCCCGGCCCAACCGGCCTTCGCCCGGATCGATCCGGCGGCCTTCGAGGCGGCGGTGCTGGCCCTGACGCGAAACGCGGTCGAGGCGTCGAACGGCGTCGGGTCGGTCGCGGTGCGGCTGGCGATGATGGCCGACGACAGCCTGAGACTGAGCGTGCGCGATTCCGGCCCCGGCATGGACGCCGACACCCTGCGCCGCGCGGCCGAGCCCTTCTTCACCACCCGGCCGGACGCGGCCGGCCTGGGCCTGTCGCAGGCCTTCGCCTTTGCGCGCCAGTCCTCGGGCGCCCTGGCGATCGACAGCACGCCGGGCGAAGGGGCGGAGGTCTCCGTCACCCTGCCCCGCGCGGAGCAGCAGGACGCGGACGCGAGCGAAAATACGGGCCAGACGGACGAACCGGCGCCTGAAATCGTCTCCTGACGGCTTCCTACCCCTGCAAAGGTCGATTCCGGCGTCCCATATGTCGCCCGGCGGTTGACCCCTGCGGGGTCGGCGCTAGTGTCCGCCCGCCTGCCCCCACCCGCCAGAAGACCAGAGGATATCATGGCCGAAGCCCCCGTTCCCTACGACGTCGTCATCATCGGCGGAGGGCCCGGCGGCTATAACGCCGCGATCCGCGCCGGCCAGCTGGGCCTGAAGGTCGCCTGCGTCGAGATGCGCGCCACCCTGGGGGGCACCTGCCTGAACGTCGGCTGCATGCCGTCCAAGGCCCTGCTCCACGCCTCGGAAATGTTCGACGCCGCCAACAGCGAGTTCGCCAAGATCGGCATCGAGGTCCAGCCCAAGCTGAACCTGGGCCAGATGCACAAGGCCAAGGACGACAGCGTCACCGCCCTGACCAAGGGGATCGAGTTCCTGTTCAAGAAGAACAAGGCCGACTGGATCAAGGGCCGCGGCAAGATCGTCGCCAAAGGCAAGGTCGAGGTGACCGCCGCCGACGGTTCGGTCCAGACGCTTGAGGCCAGGAACATCGTCATCGCCACCGGCTCGGAGCCCACCCCCCTGCCGGGCGTCGCCTTCGAGGCGGGCAAGGTGATCGATTCCACCGGCGCCCTGTCCCTTCCGGCCGTGCCGAAGAAGCTGATCGTCATCGGCGCCGGCATCATCGGCCTGGAGCTGGGTTCGGTCTGGCGCCGCCTGGGCGCCGAGGTGACGGTGGTCGAATTCCTGGACCGGATCACCCCCGGCATGGACACCGAGGTCGCCACCGCCTTCCAGCGCACCCTGACCAAACAGGGCATGGTCTTCAAACTGGGCGCCAAGGTCACGGGCGCCAAGCCGGTCAAGGACGGGGTCGAACTGACGGTCGAACCGTCGGCCGGCGGCGCCGCCGAAACCCTGAAGGGCGACGTCGTCCTGGTCGCCATCGGCCGCCGCCCCTACACCGAGGGCCTGGGTCTGGAGACCATCGGCGTCACGCCGGACAAGCGCGGCTTCATCGACCATGACCACTTCAAGGTCGCCGGCCAAGTCAACGAGGGCGGCGTCTGGGTGATCGGCGACGTGACCCACGGCCCGATGCTGGCGCACAAGGCGGAAGAAGACGCGGTCGCCGTGATCGACACCATCGCCGGCAAATACGGCCACGTCGACTACGCTCTGGTGCCCAACGTCGTCTACACCTTCCCCGAAGTGGCCTGGGTCGGCCAGACCGAGGACCAGCTGAAGGCCGCCGGCATCGCGTACAAGAAGGGCAAATTCCCCTTCACCGCCAACAGCCGCGCCAAGATCAACCACGAGACCGACGGCTTCGTGAAGGTTCTGGCCGACGCCGCCACCGACAAGGTTCTGGGCGTCCACATCATGGGTCCGCAGGCCGGCGAGATGATCCACGAGGCCGCCATCACCATGAGCTTCGGCGGCGCCTCGGAAGACATCGCCCGCACCTGCCACGCCCACCCGACCCGTTCGGAAGCCGTCCGCCAGGCGGCCATGGACGTCGAAGGCTGGATGATGCAGGCCTGATCCGCCGCGCCCCGACGGGCGTCTGACATGAAAAAGGCCCGCTCGGCAGTCGCCGAGCGGGCTTTTTTGATCTTGTCCGGCTTGGGCTTAGGCGGCCCAGACGGTCCGGGCGTCCTGAGACTGGCTGTCCACACCCGGCTCGCCGATGCGGAAGCGCGACACCAGCTCGGCCAGTTTTTCCGCCTCCTGGCTCAGCGCCTGGTTGGCGGCGGTGGTCTGTTCGACCATGGCGGCGTTCTGCTGGGTCGTCTGGTCCATCTGGTTCACGGCGACATTGATCTCGGCCAGACCCACGGCCTGTTCCTGGGCCGAGGCGGCGATTTCGCCCGCCAACTGGTTGATCTCGGCCACCTGGTTGATCAGGGCGGTCAGGGCGCCGCCGGTCTGGGACACCAGCCGGGCGCCTTCGCCGACGCTGGCGCCCGAGGCGGCGATCAGGCCCTTGATCTCGCGCGCGGCGTCGGCGGAACGCTGGGCCAGGGCGCGCACTTCCGACGCCACCACGGCGAAGCCGCGGCCGGCCTCGCCGGCCCGCGCCGCCTCGACGCCCGCGTTCAGGGCCAGAAGATTGGTCTGGAAGGCGATCTCGTCGATGACGCCGATGATCTCGCCCATGGCGGCGGTGGTGTCGGCGATGATCCGCTCGCGCGTTCCGGCCCCGCCGCGCGCCTGGGCGGTGATCTCGGCGGCGGACCGGGCGCCCTCGGCCGTCTTGCGGACAGTGACGGTGATCTGATCCAGGGCGGCGGCGGTCTGTTCCAGGGCGGCGGCCTGGCGTTCGGTGCGGCGCGACAGGTCGTCGGTGGCCGTGGACACCTCGGCGGTTCCGGCGCGCATCGCCCCGACCAGATCGACGATATCGGCCATGGTGGCGGCCAGGGTGTCGGCGGCGGTGTTGTAATCGTCCTTCAGCTTGCGGCTGCGCTCGGCGAAGCTGGCGGTGATGCGGTGGTTCAGGTCGCCGCGCGCCAGGGCCGCCAGACCCTGGCCCAGGGCCCCGACCACGACGGCGTCTTCCTCGGCCAGGCGTTCGCGCTCGGCCTCGCTGGCGGCGTGGGTGGCGCGGGCGGTTTCGCGCATCGCCTCGGCCTCGGTCTCGGTCGCCTTCTGACGCACGGCGGCGTCGCGGAAGGCGATGACGGCGCGCGCGATCTGACCGATGTCGTCGCCGCGAGACCCAGGGGGCGTCGAAATCGGTGCGGCCCTGACGCAGGGCCTCCATCCGCTCGCACAGGGCCTGCAGCGGCGAGAACATGCGGCGCGAGGCGACCAGACAGCCGCCCACCACCAGCAAGGTGACGACGACGCCGCAGATCAGCAGGCCGGCCATCATATGGTTCACCGAGGCCATGAAGTCGGCCTTGGGAATGCCGACATACAGCACGCCGATGGTCTGGCCGGCGGCGTTCTTGATCGGGTCGTAGGCGACGAAATAGGGCTTGCCCAGGATGTCGGCCTGACCACGATAGGGTTTGCCGGACTTCAGCACCGCGTCATAGACGGGGCCGGGCTTGAGTTTGGTGCCGACAGCGCGCGAACCGTCGTCCTTGACCACATTGGTCGTGACCCGCAGGTCGTCCATGAAGACCGTCGCCGTGCCCCCCACCAGGGCCTTGATCCGATCGACCGGTTCGACGAAGTCGTTCATCGGCGTGGAGCCGACATACAGTCGGCCGTCCCGCGCCGAAAACCCGTCGCCGTAGTCGGCCAGCACGTCCCAGGCGACGCGCATATTGGCCTCCTGGCGTTCGGCGGCGCTGGCCTCTGCATCCCGGGTCAGCAGCACCACGGCCACCGCCAGCAGGATCGCGGTCAGGGCGGCCAGGGCGCCGATCACCATGAGGGCGATCTTGGCCGAAAGGGAAAGCGCGCTGGGTTTCATCGCCGTATCCAGTGGAGGCTTCGGGTCTTCAGTCAAGCATCCCTGACATGAGCAAGGTTAAGAACCTTCCCCGACGGCAATACTCTATCTCATCTCGATGTGAGCATTCCCTTGAGCCTGTAGAGGGCCTCCAGCGCCTCGCGCGGGGTCAGGGCGTCGGGGTCCACGGCCCCGAGCGCCGTCTCGACCGGCGAGGGCGCAAGGACCGGCGCCGGTTCCGCCAGGGCGAACAGCGGCAGGTCGTCCAGACGGGCGGTCGCCGCCTTCTCCCCTTCCAGCCGTTCGAGCACGGATCTCGCGCGGGCGACCACGGCGCCCGGCACGCCCGCCAGTTTGGCCACCTGCACCCCATAGGACCGGTCCGCCGCCCCCGGCGCCGCCTCGTGCAGGAAGACGAGATCGCCGTTCCACTCCTTGGCCACCATGGACAGGTTGCAGACATGGTCCAGCCGCGTCTCCAGCTGGGCCAGCTCGTGATAGTGGGTGGCGAACAGGGTGCGCGCCCTATTGGTCTCGTGCAGGGCCTCCGCCGTGGCCCAGGCGATGGCCAGGCCGTCATAGGTCGCCGTGCCGCGCCCGATCTCGTCCAGAACGACAAAGCTGCGCGGCGTGGCCTGGGTCAGGATGGCGGCGGTCTCGACCATCTCCATCATGAAGGTGGACCGCCCCCGCGCCAGGTCGTCGCCCGCCCCGACCCGGCTGAACAGCCGGTCCACCACGCCCAGACGCATCGACAGCGCCGGCACGAAGGCCCCGGCCTGGGCCAGGATCACCAGCAGGGCGTTCTGGCGCAGGAAGGTGGATTTACCGGCCATGTTCGGCCCGGTGACGATGGCCAGACGGGCGCAATCCGCCCCGGAGCCGTCCAGCCGCGCATTGTTGGGCGTATAGGGATCGCCGGCCGCCTTGACCGCCGCCTCGACCACCGGATGCCGCCCGGCCTCGACGGAGAAGGCCAGGCTGTCGTCCACTACCGGCCGGGTCGCCCCGACCTCCTGCGCCCATTCCGCCAGGGCCGCGTGGGCGTCCAGTTCGGCCAGGGCCTCGGCGACCGCCTGCAGCGGTTGGGCCAGACGGGCGACCTCGCGCCGCCAGGTCTCGAAGGTCTCGGCCTCGATGGCCAGGGCGCGGTGGCCGGCCTGGCTGATCTTGGCGTCCAGCTCCGACAGTTCGACCGTGGTGAACCGCACCTGGCTGGCCAGGGTCTGGCGATGGATGAAGGGGCTGTCCGGCCCGGCCCGCAGCAGGCCTTCCGCCGCCTTGGCCGAGGTCTCGAGGAAATAGCCCAGGACGGCGTTGTGCTTGACCTTGAAGGCCACGCCCGACTCCGCCACGGCCCGCGCCTCCAGATCGGCGACCACCCGGCGGCTGTCGTCGCGCAGGGTGCGGGCCGCGTCCAGTTCGGGACGATAGTCGGGGCGCACGAAACCGCCGTCGCGCGCCAGGTGGGACGGCTCGTCCACCAGGCCGTCGATCAGATCAGCCTTCAGCCGCGACACCTCGGGCGACAGGCTGAGACGATCCAAGGCCAGGGCGATGCGGCGCGGCTGACCGGTGATCGGATCCACCTGGCCGATGAACAGGCCGGCCACCCCCTCCGCTATGGTCAGGCCGACACGCACCGCCGCCAGATCGCGCGGACCGCCGCGTCCCAAGGCCAGCCGTCCGACCGCGCGGGCGATGTCCGAGGAGGCCTTCAGCCCCTCGCGCAGGTTGCGGCGCAGATCGCGCCGCTCCAGCAGCCATTCGACCGCGTCGAGCTGTTCGTTGATCGCCAGCGGATCGCGCAACGGCCGGGCGATCCGCTCCGCCAGGGCCCGGGCCCCGCCCGAGGTGACGGTGCGGTCGATACAGGCCAGCAGCGAGCCTTCGCGTTCGCCCCTCTGGGTCCGGTCGATCTCCAGACTGGTCCGCGTCGCGGGGTCGATGGCCAGAAAACCGCTCTCGCCCAGCCGACGCGGCGGCGCCAGGGCCGGGACCTTGCCGGCCTGGGTCGTCTCCAGATAGGCGGCGATCAGGCCCAGGGCCGAAATTTCCGCCTCCTCGAAGGCGCCGAATCCGTCCAGGGCCGCGACGCCATACAGCCGCTCGACCCGCGCCTGGGCCGCCTGGGGCTCGGCGATGGCGCTGGCCAGGGCCTGAACCACGCCGCCGGACCCGTCCAGGGCGTCCCGCGTCGCCGGGTCCGAATAGATCCGGTCCGTGACCAGAACCTCAGACGGCCGGAACGCCGCCAGGGCCGCGCCCAGGTCCTCCAGCGCACAGGCGACGCTGTCCACAGCGCCGGACGACAGCTCCACCACCGCCACCGCCGCCCGCCCCTTGCGCACCGCCACGGCCGCCAGACGATTGGCGCCCCGCGCATCCAGCAGACTGTCCTCGGTCAGGGTGCCCGGCGTCACCACCCGCACCACGCCGCGATGGACCACGGCCTTGCCGCCGCGCTTCTTGGCCTCGGCGGGATCTTCCAGCTGTTCGCAGATGGCGACCTTGTGGCCCAGGCGGATCAGCCGGGCCAGATAGCCTTCCATCGCATGGACCGGCACACCGGCCATGGGGATGTCCTCGCCCTGGTGCTTGCCCCGCTTGGTCAGGGTGATGCCCAGGGCGGCGGCCGCCACCTCGGCGTCCTTGAAGAACAGTTCGTAGAAATCCCCCATGCGGAAGAAGAGTATGGCGTCCGGCTGTCCGGCCTTGGCCGTCAGATACTGCGCCATGAAGGGCGTCGCCCCTTCCAGCGAGGCGGCGACTTCAGGCGAATGTTCGGGGGAGGGAAAAGCGGGCGCGTTCATGTGCCGTCAGGGTGACGGATCGCGACCGACCGCTCAAGCCCGTTAACGGCTCTTGCACAGGCTTGTCACCCCTGCGATAGGCCGTGTCAGGCGGTTAAGGGAACACGGTGAGACACCGTGGCTGTGCCCGCAACTGAAGGCGGCGAGAGCGTCGTCCGTCCGGGGTCTCGACCCCGGCGCCACTGGGTGACTGGGAAGGCGAGGACGGCGGTTTATGACCCGCAAGCCAGGAGACCTGGCCGCCTGACGTCGCTCGTCCGCTGTCCGGGACCAGACAGAGGCGCGGGGACTTCTCGTCGTAGCGACCCGATCTTGCGCCGTCCGGACCTTTCAGGCCCGGCGGATCGGCTCGCTCATACCGGTTCCTCGCGCGCACTCGCGGAGCCGACATCGGGGATTCTCGCTCAATGAAGCGCTCCATTCTTCTCTCCACGGCGGCCCTGTCCGCCGCCTTCGCCGCGCCCGCCTTCGCCTTTGACGAGGCGACCCAGCTGGACGACGTCGTCATCACCGCCACCCGTATCTCGGCGATTGTCGCCGACACGCCCGGCGCCCGCGTCATCGACGCCAAGACGATCGAACAGCGCGGCGCCGTCTTCGCCGCCGACATCCTGTCCGACGTGCCGGGCCTGTCGGTGACGCGCACGGGCGCCTTCGGCGGCCTCGCTCAGGTTCGGATGCGCGGCGCCACGCCCGGCAAGACCCTGGTCCTGGTCGACGGCGCGCCTGTCAACGACGCGGCTGAGCCAAACGGCGCCTATGATTTCTCTGGCTTCGAACTGGGCGACATCGACCGGATCGAAGTCCTGTCCGGTCCCCAGTCGTCGCTGTGGGGGTCCGACGCCATCGGCGGGGTGATCTCCTTCACCACCAAGGAGATCGACGGTCTGCGCGCCGAAGCCGAGGCCGGCAGCTATGACACGGTGCGCGGGCGTCTGGCCGCCGGCGTCGCCAATGAGACCTATGCCGTCAGCGCCTATGTATCGCATTTCGACACCGATGGAATCTCCGCCGCCGACGAAGCCAACGGCAATCCCGAGGCTGACGGCTTCACCACCACCACCGCAGGCGTGAAGGGACGTTACGCCGTCTCCGACAACGTCAAGTTCGACGGATCGGCCCGCTGGTCCAAGAGCGATGCCGATATGGATAACGGTTTCCCGGTCTCCGACAATGACGACACGTCAGAATCCGAACAATGGTCGGGCTTTGCTCGCGCGAGCGTCGAAGGCTTCGGGCTAGACCACCAGTTCAGCGTCTCGACCTCGGACATCGAGCGCCAGACCTTCAGCGCCTTCCCCTCGACCTTCAAAGCCGACCGTCAGGCCTATCGTTGGCAGGCGAATGGCGAGGCCGGCGCAGCCACCTACGCCTTCGGCGCCGAACGCGAGGAAAGCGAAGGCAGTATCTCGACAGGTGACAAGGTCAGCCTGGGCACGAGCTCGGTGTTCGGCACGGCCCGTTATGAAGTCAGCGACGCCCTCAGCATCACCAGCGGCCTGCGGTTCGACGATACGGACGACTTCGGCTCCAAGACCACCGGCCGGATCTCCGCCGCCTATGAATTGACCGGCGGTTTCATCCTGTCGGGCGCCTATGGCACGGGCTTCAAGGCCCCGTCAGTCAGCCAGGCGGTTTGCGACTTCTGCTTCTCGTCGACTCCCTATCCGACCCTGAAGCCGGAAACGGCCGACAGCATCGAAGTGGCACTGGGTTGGGCCTCGGCCGACGGTCGTTTCGACGGCCGCGCCACCCTGTATCGCCTGAATGTCGAGGATCAGATCATTTACTTCTTCAATGAAGATACTTTCGATATCTACTACGACAACGTCGATCGGACCCGCTCCGACGGCGTCGAACTAGAAGGCCGCGCCCTGCTGGGGGCCGGCTTCGATCTGACCCTGGCCTATGCCTGGACCGACGCCGAAGACCGCTCGACCGGCGCGCGCCTGCTGCGCGTGCCTGAACATGCGGGATCGGCCACCCTGGGCTGGACGGGTGATCGGATTTCGGGCGCCCTGACCGTCCGCGCCGAGGGCGACCAGGATGATTCCGGCGGGGTGCGCGACAGCTTCGTCACCGCCAACCTGAACACGGCCTATCAGCTGACCGATCAGGTCGCCCTGACGGCCCGGATCGAGAACCTGGCCGACGAGCGGTATCAGCAGGTGCTGGGCTACGGCGAGCCCGGCCGGTCGGCCTATGTCGGGGTCAGGCTGCGCTACTGATCCGCGCGCGGGCGTCGGCGGTGAAGGCCGCCGGCGCCTCGAGCGCCAGCTCCGGCCAGCTCAGATCGGGGCCGGGCGCGTGGGCGGCGGCCAGGATGGCGCGCAGTTCGGCCGCCGAGGCCACGCTGGCGACCACCCGGTCCACCGCCTTCAGCGAAAACGCATAGGCCAGGGCCGCCTGCATCGGATCGCAGCGCCGTTCGGCCAGACGCCGGCGCGTCCGCGACAGGGCCTGGGCGTAGTTGGCCAGATGGGGCGGCAATTCATCGCCGACCGCGAACAGAAGCCCGCCGGCGAAGACCGAGGCCAGGTGCACCTCGGCGCCGCCGGCCTTGATCTCGTCCAGCACGCCCTCGGCGGCGGCCCGCTGGTCCAGCAGATTGCAGGAAATCTGAACCACGTCGGCCTCCAGCCGGCGCGCCAGCAGGGCCGGGCCGTCCTCGACCGTGGCGCAGAAGCCGATGCTGCGGAACAGGCCGCGGGTCTTCAGGGATTGCAGCCGGTCCCACAGGGCGCGGCCCTCGGCCCCGGCCAGGTCGGCGGCGTTATTGACCAGCAGGGCCTCGCCGCGCGGCAGGCCCATGCGTTCCAGCGACCGGCGCGCCCGCGCCTCGACCCGATCCAGGCCTTCGCTCAGGGCCACGGTTTGAACCGTCACGCGGAAGGGCGAGGGGAAGGGCCAGGCCTGGCCCAGCAGCCGTTCGCCGTCGCCGCCCGGTTTGGTCGCGATCATCTTGACACCGGCGTCCGCGCCCGTCTGCAACAGGAAGCGCATGGCGTCCTCGCGCGCGCCCGACGGCGCGGCCATGAACGGATTCAGGGCGCGTCCCGGCTCTGTCACCACGGCGAGAGCCAGGCGATCTATGGGCGAAGGCGCCGAAGGGGTGGCGGGGGAATGCGTCACATTCCCATCTTGCACCTCCAAAGCTTAAAGGAGGTTGAGCGAGACGTTACGCGAGTCTTACCTGGAGATCGTCGGTATGGCGGATCAGGCGTCGGCGTCGGGCTGCCGATCCGGGTGCGCCGCCCCGAAGGCGGAGTGGTCCAGCGCCCGCGCCTCCACCGCCAGAAGCCCCGGCCAGGCCTCGAGCGCCATGTTGAACCGCCGCGCGGAATAGAGCTGCGGCATCAGATAGCAGTCGACCAGGCCCGGCCGGTCGCCGAAACTCCACCCCTGGCCGTGGCGGCCCACCAGGATCTCCAGGGCGTCGAAACCCGGCGCGATCCAGCGCGCGGCCCAGGCGTCCACGGCGGCCTGGTCCGCCGCGAAATCCTCGCGCAACGACCTGAGGACGCGCAGATTATTCAGCGGATGAATATCGCAGCCGATCAGGGCGGCCATGGCCCGGACACGGGCCCGGTCGGCCGATCCCTTCGGCAACAGGGCCGGCTCGGGATGAACCTCTTCCAGCCATTCCAGAATGGCCGGGCTCTGGGTGACGACCTGATCCCCGTCCTGCAGGGCCGGCACCATGCCCTGGGGGTTCAGGGCCAGATAATCGGCCGCCTTCTGCTCGCCCTTGCGCAGGTCATGCGCCGCCGTCTCATAGGCCAGGCCCTTGAGGCACAGGGCGATGCGGACCCGGTAGCTGGCGCCCGAGCGCCAATAGCCGTGCAGGATCATCAGACGATCTTGAAGCTCAGGGGCGCCAGGCCGTCGATGGTCACGACCACCGCGTCGCCGCGCGCCAGGGGTCCGACGCCCGACGGGGTGCCGGTGAAGATCAGGTCGCCCGCCTGGAGCGACCACAGTTTCCCGGCTGCCTCGACGATCTGATCGGGGTTCAGGATCATGTCGTCCAGGGTGCTGGACTGTTTCGTCTCGCCGTTGACGCTCAGGGCGATCACGCCCGCGGGGGCCGGAAGCGGTCCCAGGGTCAGGGCGCCGCAGGGGGCCGACTGGTCGAACCCCTTGGCTGCATCCCACGGCCGCCCGGCCTTCTTCGCCTCTGCCTGAAGATCGCGACGGGTCAGGTCGCAGCCGACCGCCCAGCCCACGATCCGCCCGCCCTCGCCGATGGCCGCCACCAGTTCGGCCTCGAAATGCAGATTGTCCGTCGCCGACGGATAGGCCGGGTCGGCCCCGTCCGACACCAGGGCGTCGCCGGGCTTGGAAAAGAAGAAGGGGGACTGCTTGTCCGGGTCCGACCCCATTTCGCGCGCATGGGCGGCGTAGTTCTGGCCGACGCACAGGATGCGGCGAACCGGGAAGCGCCGGGCGTCGCCGGTGATCGGCAGGGTCGGCAGGGGGCGGGGGGCGAACAGCAGGTCGGTCATTTCCCCAATCTAGAACGGCGAAACGCGCCTGACGAGGCCGGGGATCACGGGTGGGCGAAGGGAACCTCGCGCCGGGTGTAGCGTTCCGAAACGGGGTCCCCTATTCTATTGCCAAGCTTGAAACCGGAGCGCGCACCATGGCCACCACCAAGGCTAGAGAAGACATCAAGGCCGACCTGAAGACCCTCAAGGAGGATCTGAAGATCGGCGCCCGCGAAGAAACCCAGCGTCTGCGCGAAAAGGCCGAGGAGGCCGAGGCCAAGCTGCGGGCCAAGAGCGAGGAAGTGCGCGACCAGGCGCGCGGCTATTACGACACCGCCCGGGTGCGCGGCCGCGAATATTACGACGACGCCGCCGAACGCCTGGACGAGGCCCAGCGCTATATCGTCGAGCGGGTGCAGGAACGTCCGGTCCAATCGACCGCCATCGCCCTCGGCGTCGGCGTGGTGCTCGGCCTGCTTCTGGCCGGCCGTCGCCGCTGATGTTCAAGGGCATCGTCAAACGCATCGTGGCGACCAGCGTGGCCGCCGCGAGCGTCTTTCTGGCCGTGGTGTTTCTCGGCGTCGCCATCTTCCACGCCATCAGCCTGGTCACGACGCCCCTGGGCGCCTCGGCCATCACCTTCGCCCTGTTCGCCCTGGTCGCCCTGGTCGTCGCACTCGTCTTCCTGAAGGGCGAAAGTCACGACGAGGAGGACGAGGAGGATGCGCCGGACGGTCTGATCGGCAAGCTGATCCACATCGTTCGCGAACGCCCGATCATCGGCGCGGTCGGCGGACTGGGCGCGGCCTTCCTGTTGCTGCGCAATCCGGCCCTGGCCGCGATCGTCGCCAGCATGGTGGCCGAGCGAAAGATGGATCAGGGCGGCTACGCCAAAAGGCGCCGTCGGCGCTGAGGATTCTGCGAAGGCCACGGAACGCCCTGCGTCCGGGACCGTTGATCTTCCGACGGGACGAACGGCTGCAAGGCCGCCGTCGGAAACATCAACGCAGGAGAGCTAAACCCATGATTCGCTGGGCAATTATCTTCCTGGTCGTGGCCTTGATCGCAGCCGTTCTCGGCTTCGGCGGCATCGCGAACTTCTCGTTCGAGATCGCCAAATTCATCGCCGTGATCGCCATCATCCTGTTCGTCATCGCCCTCGTGGCCGGCGGACTTCGCGGACGCGGCGCCCCTCGATTATAGGGCTGCCGCTCCGGCGAAATGCAGAAGGGCCGGAACGCGAGTTCCGGCCCCTTTTCTATTTGCGGCGTCACCCGGGAATAGAGACGCGACGGCTCAGACCGCCGCCTTCTCCAGCTCGCCCGGCCTGTTCGGGCTGAGCGCGGTCGCGGCCTTGCGGGTGTCCTGACGACGCGGCAGCCGCCAGACCTGATGCGGGCTGTAGCCCCGCCCGTCCCAGGCCAGGGCCGTGACCGTAATGGTCCTGGCGTCCCAGTCCACCTGATTGAAGCCCGGCGGCGAGCCCCGCTCGCGGTGCGACAGGGTCCCGCACCCGACGGCGTAGGAGCAGCGGTCCGCCAGATCGATGGGCAGGGCGAAAGGCACATGGACATGGCCCGTCATGATCAGATCCACCCCGGCCTCGGCGAAGATCAGGGCCGCCTCGTCGCCGCGCTTGACGTCGCCGGTCATCGGCGTGCCGATCATCTCGACCAGGGGATGATGACAGGCCAGGATGCGCAACGCCCCGATCGGCGCCTGACGCAGGGCCTCGGCCGCACGCCGGGTCTGGTCCAGATCGATGACCCCCTTGGACCAGTTGGGCCGCGCCTGCCAGCCGCGCGCCGTGACGACGCCCCGCACCATCACCGTGTCGTTGCAGAACTGACCGTCATGGGCGGGGAAACCCGTCGCCGTCTCGAAGGCGCGCCATGGATGGAACAGGCGGGCGACCGGGCTCCAGTAGGGGACGTCGTGATTGCCGACGATGACGAAGCGCGGCTCCGGCATGGCCCGCATCCATTCCCCCGCCGCCCGGAATTCGACCGGATAGCCCTTCTGGGTGATGTCGCCGGTGATCAGAACCAGATCATTGGGCGTGGCGTGGGCGTATTCCAGCGCCGCCGCCACCGCCCCCTTGTGCTCGCATCCGAAATGAACGTCCGAAAACTGGAGAACACGCCCCATCAGAGACTGTCCTCGGCCGCAGGGGGCCGGGGCGCAAGGGCGCGGAACGCCTTGGGAATGAATCGCACGGTGGCCTCGGATTTCAACAGGACGGGCTCTCCGTCTATCACGGCGGGAATCTTGGAGCGCGCCCGGACGTCGATCCGCTTGGCCGGGCGGGTCGAGACGGCGGGATCGTGGCGCCAGTCGCTGAACAGGGCGTTGGCGGCCAGGCGGAAGGCCTGGCTGGCGTCGGACGGGTCCATCGCCGCGGCTTCCAGCCCGTCCGGCTCTTCCATGGCCTTGGAGATCATCGGGCTGATCAGCACCAGAGCCTCGGCCCGACGCCGGGGGCCGCCGTCCAGACTGAACCTCAACCGACCGGTGAAGGCCCGCTTCAACGCCCGCCGCGCATAGGCCCAGGCCAGTCTCACCTTGCCGGTCCGCATCGCCTCGCGCGCCGGCGCCCACAGGGCCGGCGAGCCCAGGATGGCGGCGCAGTAGAAATATTCCCCCGACACCTCGCCGCCGGACACCGATTGGGGCTCGCCCTCCTCCAGGGCGCGGCGCAGGGCCAGCTTCCAGTCGGCCGTGCCGTACAGGGCCCTGGGCAGCATGTTCATCGTGCCGCCCGGCAGGGGGGCGATCATCGGACCATTCGGCCTGGCCTTCGCCGCCACCGACCGCGCCGTGCCGTCGCCGGCCAGGACGAAGATCACGTCCGGCGCGGCGGCGAAGGCGTCGGCGATGGCCTGGTCGAAATTGCCGGCTTCCAGCACCACGACCTGGGTTTGCAGGTCATAGTCCGCCAGGATCGCCTCGGCCTCGGCCTCGGCGCGCGGGCCGACGCTGCCGGACAAGGGATTGACCAGCATCACCGCCCGGCCCAGCGACGCATGGGGCGTGAGACGACGCGGGGCCTCGTCGCGCGGCTCGCCGGCGTCGGCGTCGGGTTCTGAACTCAGGGTGTCGGTCATGGCCGCCGAACGTTCAGGCGGCCCGCCCGTTCCCGACAAGCGTGACTATTGCTTCAGTTCGTCGCGGGCGGTCGAGGCGCCGGCCTTCAGGGCGTCGCCGGTCCTTTCGGTCGCCTGCCCCGCCTTGTCGGCCGCGACCTCTGCGGCTTCCGGGGCGCGTCCCGCCAGTCTCTGCGCCCCGGTCCAGCCGGTCATGATCCAGCCGTCCATCATCCGGCCCGCCGCCTGGACCGATCCTTCCTTGATGGACAAGACCAGGGTCAGGGCGCCGATCAGGGCCAGCAGGGTCACCAGCAGATTGACCAGCGGCGCGGCCGAGGCCTTGCGCTTCTTGCTGCGCGCCCAGATCGGGCCTTCAGCGCCGGCCGTGGCGCGCGTCACATCAGAAAACCGCATCATTTCCCCCCAAGGACTGCGCAGGCTGACCCACGCCGGTTAAGCATAGTCGTTTCGACAGAACGACGATAGACAGGGGAACCGGAGCCGTACTCCAGCGTTATCGCCTTCGGGGCGAACCCAGGATAGAGGATTTCATCATGAACAAGGCCATCATCGCGATCGCCGGCGCCGGTCTTTTGGCTTCGGCCTGCGCGAGCGACCCTTACGGCAACTCGAACCAGACCGTGCGCCAGGGCGCCATCGGCGCCGGCCTCGGCGCTGTCGCCGGCGCCGTCATCGGCAACAATGTCGGCGGCGGCAACGCAGCCACCGGCGCCCTGATCGGCGGCGCCCTGGGCGGCGCAGCGGGCGCGATCCGCGGTTCGAGCCAGGACCGCAACAACCAGCAGCGCTACCGCGACAGCCAAGGCCGCACCTACTACTGCTACGACAACCGCCAGGACGAGTGCTACTGGGATAACGGCCAACGCCGTTATTGAGCCGTGACTTCGAACCGGGCCCTGGTCCGGTTCGAGACCGGTTTGAGTTTCGGGAAGGGCGGTTCGTCGTGGACGGGCCGCCTTTTTCGTGCGCAGGACGATGGTGTGACACAGGGGATAGTCATGAAAACGAGAACAATTCTGGCTCTGGCTGGCGGGCTGCTGGCGGTGGGGGCCTGTGCGACGCCGATGCGGCGGGATCAGATCGTGACCAGCGGTTCCCCGTGCATGCCGGTGCGGTTCGACATCTATTTCCGCGAGAACGAGGCGCGGCTGACCGACGCGGCCGATCAGGCCATCGATGCGGCGGCGGGCGTACTGCGGACCTGCGACGTGCGCAGCATCCAGGTGGTGGGTCTGGCGGACGCGACCGGAGCGAGCGAGGCCAATCTGAGCCTGTCGCAACGCCGCGCGCGGACCGTGGCCCAGGCCTTGAACGCAGCGGGCCTGCCGTCGCCGGTGTTCGACGTGGGCGCCGCAGGGGACGCGGGCGCGACCACGGCGGGCGGGGCGGCCGAGCCCCTGCGCCGGCGCACCGAAGTGGTCGTGGACGCCCACCCGCGCCGCTGAAACTCGGCTGATCGGACACGCTGACAGAGCGGGTCGCAGGGCCTAGAAGCAGGTCATGCGCCCGACCGCCTTCCTGTACGCCCTGCTGTTTTGCCTCGGCCTGTCCGTCCTGCCGGGCGTTCCGTCCGTCGCCGAAGCCCAGCCGGTCAGCCGTCCGGCCGAGGCGGCGGCGGCCGTGCCGCACGGTCCGCGACGGGCCGACAATATCGAGGCGGAACTGGTTCCCCTGTCGCGCTGGGCCGCGCCGGGGTCGACCGTCGTGGTGGCGGTGCATCAGACCATCGCGCCCGGCTGGCACACCTATTGGCGCAATCCCGGCGATTCCGGAGGGCCGACCACCCTGGACTGGCGTCTGCCGGCCGGGGTCAAGGCCGGCGAGATCGTCTGGCCCCTGCCCACGCGCCAGCGGCTGATGAGCCTGGTCAACTACGGCTATTCCGGCGACGTCTATCTGCCCGTCCCGATCGAGGTTCCGGCCTCGGCCCGGCCGGGAACCACCCTGCCCCTGACCGTCGACGCCCTGTTCCTGGTGTGCAGCGACCAGATGTGCGTGCCGGTGCAGATGAGCCTGCGTCTGGACCTGCCGATCCGCGAGGGCGCCCCGCCGCTGGATCCCGACCATGGCGCCGCCATCCAGGCCGTGCTGGAGGCCGCGCCGCGGCCGGCGGGTCTGGACGCCCGCGCCACCCTGCAGAACGGCGTCCTGACCCTGTCGGCGACGGGCGGCCCCCTGGCGGACCTGACGGCCGGCGCGGGCCTGAGCCGGGCCTATTTCTATCCGTTCGAGGGCGGGATCATCGACCACGCCGCCCCCCAGTCGGGTCAGAGCGGCCCGAACGGGCTGAGCCTGACCCTGACCCCCGGCGGCGACCTGACGGCCAAGGGTCTGAACGGTCCGATCTCGGGCGTCCTGGCCACCGACGCCGGCGCTTGGGAGATCACGGCCCAACCCGGCCCGGTCCTGGCCGGAACCACCGGCGGCAAGGCCCTGTCCGGCGAGGTCGAGGCCCCCAGCGCCGGAACCCAGCTCAACCTGGGCCTGATCCTGCAATCGGCCCTGTTCGCCCTGATCGGCGGCCTGATCCTGAACCTGATGCCCTGCGTCTTTCCCATTCTGGCCATGAAGGCCGCCGCCCTGGCCGCCTCGGCCCATCAGCCGCGCGAGGCGCGGCGCGACGGCCTGTTGTTCCTGGCCGGGGTTCTGGCGACCTTCCTGGTCCTGGCCGGCGTCCTGCTGACCCTGCGCGCCGGGGGCGAGGCCGTCGGCTGGGGCTTCCAGCTTCAGTCGCCGGCGGTGATCGCAGGCCTGGCCCTGCTGATGCTGGCGGTGGGGCTGAACCTGTCGGGCGTCTTCCATGTCGGCGCCGGACTTCAGGGCGCGGGCGCCGGTCCCCTGTCGCGCCTGCCGGGCGGCGCGGGCGCCTTCTTCACCGGAATTCTGGCCGTGGTCGTCGCCGCCCCTTGCACCGCCCCCTTCATGGCGGCGGCCCTGGGCGCGGCCCTGCTCATGCCCTGGCCGGCGGCGTTGCTGATCTTCCTGATGCTGGGCCTGGGCCTGGGCCTGCCCTATCTGGCCGTCAGCCTGTCGCCCGGCCTGCTGCGGCGCCTGCCCCGGCCCGGCCCATGGATGGATCGGCTGAAGGGCCTGCTGGCCTTCCCCATGTACGGCGCGGCCCTGTGGCTGGTCTGGGTCTTCTCACGCCAGACCGGCGCGGAGGGACTGGCCCTGCTGATGGCGGCCGCCCTGACCACCGCCTTCGCCCTGTGGCTGTTCGGTCTGACCCAGGCCCAGCGCGCCCTGGGCCGATCCGCCCGCCTGTCCGGCGGATCCAGCCTGATCGCGCTCGGGGCCGCCCTGGTCCTGGCCGTGATCGCCGGTCGCGCGCCGGTTCTGGGGGCGGCCTCGGTCGCCGAGTCCGGTCCCATGGCCTCCGCGCCCTGGTCCGCCGAATCCGTCCGCGCCGCCCAGGCCGAAGGCCGTCCGGTCCTGGTCAATTTCACGGCTGACTGGTGCGTGACCTGCAAGATCAACGAGCGCGCCGCCCTGTCCTCGCCCCGCGTCGCCGAGGCCCTGAAGGCGACGAACGCCGTCTATCTGGTCGGCGACTGGACCCGCCGTGACGACGCCATCACCCGCGAACTGGAGCGTCACGGCCGGTCGGGCGTGCCCCTGTATCTGCTCTATCCGGCGAACGGCGGCGAACCGCGCATTCTGCCGCAACTGTTGACCGAAGGCGTGGTCATCGAGGCTCTGAAGGGGACGTGACGGCCTTCGCCGGGTGACGAGGAAGCCTAGACCTCCGGCGGCGGCGGGGCGGTGATGACCTCGACATTGTCGTTCAGCAGATAGGACAGTTCCGACAGGGCGACGGCGCGGTCGGCGGGCGTGGCCGCCGCCTGAACCGCCTGGACCTTTTTTGGCATGTCCTCGGAAATGCCGCGCAGGATGCATTTCAGATCGCCGTCCGTGCCGCGTTCCTTCAGGATCAGGTGGCCCTGCATGTCGAGCGCGGCCAGCTGTTCGGCCTGGGCCTTGAAGCCGGTGAAGGCCTGGCTGGTGAAGAAGTCCGCCTGATCCGCCGCCTTGGCCGCCGCCCAGCCGTCGACCAGAGCCTTCAGCGCGCCGGACCGGGCGACGATGTCGGCGAACAGGGGCTCGGTCGCCACCGACACCGGCGCCCCGACCGCCGCAGGGGGCTGTTCGGCCGCCAGGGCCACGGCGGGATTGGACAGGGCCAGGGCGATCGTGAGAGCAAGGCCGCAGGACATGAGGGTGACTTCCTGTTTCAGCGTCGGCTAGGACGTTGAACCGACATACGCCCGACCCGTAAACGAGTGTTTACCTTCTTCTCTCTCCCAGAGGACGACCGATGACCCGTGACGACGCCTGGACGACCTTCGACCGCACGGCCGCCGAGGCCGGCGCGACCCGTATCGACCAGCAGTTCGCCGCCGATCCCGACCGGCTGGCGCGGATGTCGGTCGAGGCGGCGGGGCTTTATCTGGACCTGTCGAAACAGAGCTGGACCAAGGCCGGCTTCGAGGCCTGTCTGGATCTGGCCCGCGCCAGCGACGTCGAGGGCCGTCGCGCCGCCCTGTTCGCCGGCGAGGCCGTCAATCTGACCGAGGGCCGGGCCGTGCTGCACCCGGCCCTGCGCGCCCCGGCCGGCGCCGACTTCAAGGCCCTGGGCGAGCCGGTCTCGGCCGAGGTGGACGCCGTGCGCGCCGACATGAAGACCTATGCCGACGCCGTGCGCTCGGGCGCCGAGGCGGGGGCCACAGGGCGCAAGTTCGAGGCCATCGTCCATGTCGGCATCGGCGGGTCAGACCTGGGACCGCGCGTGGTCTGGGACGCCCTGCGCCCGCTGGACCCCGCCATCGACCTGCGCTTCGTCGCCAATATCGATCCGCGCGACATGGCCGAGGCCCTGACCGGCCTGGACCCCGAAACCACCCTGGTCGTGGTCGTGTCCAAGACCTTCACCACCCAGGAAACCCTGGCCAACGCCGAGGCCGCCAAGGCCTGGCTGACCGCGGCCCTGCCGGCCGAAGGCATGACCAAACACTTCATCGGCGTGACGGCGGCGCCGGACAAGGCGGCGGCCTTCGGCTGCGGCCGCACCTTCGCCTTCCGCGACTGGGTCGGCGGCCGCTATTCGCTATGGTCGGCGGTCAGCCTGTCGTGCGGCATCGCCCTGGGCTGGGATGTGTTCGAGGCCATGCTGGCCGGGGCCGCGGCCATGGACGATCATTTCGTCTCGGCCCCGCTGGAGCGGAACGCCCCGATCCTGCTGGCCCTGGCCCAGGTGTTCAACGTCGACGGCCTGAACCGGCCCGCCCGCACCGTCGCCCCCTACGCCCACGCCCTGCGCCGCCTGCCGTCCTTCCTGCAGCAGCTGGAGATGGAGTCGAACGGCAAGCGGGTCCATCGCGACGGAACCCCCGTCACGCGCCAGACCTGCCCGTTGGTGTTCGGCGAGCCGGGCACCAACGGCCAGCACGCCTTCTTCCAGCAGATCCACCAGGGGCCCCAGATCGTCCCGGCCGAGTTTGTGATCGTGGCCAAGACCCATGCGGACGCGCCGGAATCCCCCCTCTGGTCCAACGCCCTGGCCCAGGGTCAGGCCCTGATGCTGGGCAAGACCACTGAAGCCGCCAAGGCGGAAGGCCTGGCCCAGGGCCTGTCGGAGGAAGAGGCGGCCCGTCTGGCGCCTCACCGCACCTTCACCGGAAACCGCCCCTCGACCGCCATCGTCATGGACCGTCTGACGCCCGAGACCCTGGGCGCCCTGCTGGCCCTCTATGAGCACAAGACCTTCGTCGAGGGCGTGATCTGGGACATCAACAGCTTCGACCAGTGGGGCGTCGAACTGGGCAAGGTCCTGGCCAGGGCGATCCTGAAGGACGTGGACGCCGGCGGACCGTCCGCCGATCTGGACCCCTCGACGGCCGGCCTGATGACGCGGTTGATGGGCTGAGGCTCACATCGGCGCGGCGTCGATCGTCAAGACGCGCCGGGGGGATCGTTTCCCGGCCGGCGGCGAGCGGTGCAGGACCTCCGGAAACTCCGGCCAGGCCTCCCAGCCCGGCGCCGTGCCCTTCATGATGGCGATGTCGCCGGGATGAAGGGTGCGGATCCGACGGCGCGTGCCGATATAGCGCCCGTCCAGATCCTCGCCGATCTCGCCGGCGAAGGCCCATTCCGGCCCCGGCCCCTCATAGGCGACGATCAGGCGCACCGGGACCGCGTCCTGATGGAAGCGTGGGCAGGCGCGCCGGGTCACGGTCTCGCACCGCGCGCGCCAGGTCTCGCATCCGCTGATCGCCGCCACGATCTCCCCCATTCCCTGAATATCCCGCAGCAACCACTCGGGCGCTGGACCCGATGGGGCGATCCACCGCCCATCGCATTCGGCGGTGAAG
>NZ_JMQR01000054.1:0-21503 GCF_000698025.1 Brevundimonas sp. EAKA
GGCAAGGGCGGATGCCGGCTCGGGTGGGACGACCTGGAGACTTGGGGCGAAGGATGGATCGCCGTGCTGGTCCCCGACGGCCTGACGGCGGCGCGTCGGAACCTGGTGCATCTGGTCGAAGTCTTCGGCGACGACGCCCATCTGGCCCTGACCCTGCATCGGCGGCCGCGCGACCAGATGAGACTGCATCAGCTCTGCGAAGCCGCGAGGGCCGCGGCGGTGCGGACGGTGGTGACCAACGACGTTCTGTTCCACCATCCCGACCGCAGGATCCTGCAGGATGTCGTCACCTGTATCCGGGAAGGCTGCACCATCGACGACGTGGGCTTTCGCCGGAGCCGGACGGCCGACCGGCACCTGAAGCCGGTGGGCGAGATGCACCGACTGTTCGCGCGCTATTTGGAGGCCCTAGCGCGCACGGTCGAGATCGCCGATCTCTGCCGCTTCAGCCTGGACGAGCTGGCCTACCAGTATCCGCGCGAGGCGGCGGCGGGACAGACCCCGCAGGAGGCGCTGGAGGCCCTGACCTGGGCGGGGGCGGCGGACCGGTATCCGGAAGGCTTGCCTGACAAGGTGCGGGCGGCGCTGAAACACGAGCTCGGACTGATCGAGACCCTGGGCTATGCGCCCTACTTCCTGACCGTTCACTCCATCGTCCGCTTCGCCCGCAGCCGGGACATCCTGTGTCAGGGGCGAGGGTCGGCCGCCAACTCGGCGGTCTGCTTCGTGCTGGGCGTCACCTCCATCGATCCGGGGCGCAACGACCTCCTGTTCGAACGCTTCGTCAGTCAGGAGCGCAAGGAGCCGCCGGACATCGACGTCGACTTCGAGCACGAGCGCCGCGAGGAGGTGATCCAGTGGATCTATGACACCTATGGGCGGGACCGGTCCGCCCTGTGCGCCACCGTCATCCGCTACCGCTCGCGCGGCGCCCTGCGCGATGTCGGCAAGGCGCTGGGCCTGACCGAAGACCTGATCAAGACCCTCTCGTCCCAGGTCTGGAGCTATTCGTCGGAGGGGGTCGAGGATCGGCACGCCGAGGAGCTGAACCTCAATCTGGAGGACCGGCGTCTGAGGTTGGCGCTGGACCTGTCACGACAGCTGATCGGGTTTCCGCGCCACCTGTCCCAGCATCCCGGCGGGTTCGTCCTGACCGACGACCGGCTGGACGATCTCGTGCCCATCGAGCCGGCGGCGATGAAGGATCGTCAGGTGATCGAATGGGACAAGGACGACATCGACGCCTTGAAGTTCATGAAGGTCGATGTCCTGGCGCTGGGCATGCTCAGCTGCATGCGGCGCGGTCTCGACCTGTTGCGCGATCACAAGGGCATGGATCTGGACCTGGCCTCCATCCCGGCCGAGGATCCCAAGACCTACGCCATGATCCGCAAGGCCGACACGCTCGGGGTCTTCCAGATCGAAAGCCGCGCGCAGATGGCCATGCTGCCGCGCATCAAGCCGCGCACCTTCTATGACCTGGTGATCGAGGTCGCCATCGTGCGACCGGGCCCCATTCAGGGCGACATGGTCCATCCTTACCTGCGGCGCCGCGAGGGGAAGGAGCCGGTCGTCTTTCCCAAGCCGGAACTGGAGGAGGTTCTGGGCAAGACGCTCGGCGTGCCCCTGTTCCAGGAGCAGGCGATGCGGGTGGCGATCGAATGCGCCGGATTCACCGCGTCGGAAGCCGATCAGCTGCGCCGCGCCATGGCGACCTTCAAATTCACCGGCGGGGTCAGCCACTTCAAGGACAAGCTGGTCGGAGGGATGGTCGAGCGGGGCTATACGGCCGAGTTCGCGGAGAAGACCTTCAGCCAGCTGGAAGGCTTCGGATCCTACGGCTTCCCGGAAAGCCATGCGGCGTCGTTCGCCCTGATCGCCTACGCCTCCTCCTGGCTCAAGTGCTGGCATCCCGATGTCTTCTGCGCCGCCCTGCTCAACGCCCAGCCGATGGGGTTCTACGCGCCGGCCCAGATCGTGCGGGACGCCCGCGAGCACGGGGTCGAGGTGCGGCCGGTCTGCGTCAATGCCAGTCGCTGGGACTGCACCCTGGAGCCCACGGAGCGGGAGGACCGGTTCGCGGTGCGGCTGGGACTGCGCATGGTGCGGGGCCTGGCCAACGGGGACGCGGCCCGGCTGGTGACGAACCGCGGGGATCGGCCCTTCGCCGGCATCGACGATCTGTGGCGACGGGCCATGACGCCCGTCGGGGCCCTGACGCGACTGGCCGAGGCCGACGCCTTTCTGGAGGGGCTCCGCCTGTCCCGCCGCGACGCCCTGTGGTCGATCAAGGCGCTCCGCGACGATCCCCTGCCGCTGTTCGCGGCGGCCTCGGCGGAGGCCGGCGAACTCGTGCCGGAGGTGGATGAGCCTGATGCTGCCCTGCCGGCCATGCCCGCCGGTCAGGAGGTGGTGGAGGACTACACCCATGTGGGCGTGACGCTGCGGGACCACCCGCTGGCCTTCCTGCGCGACGAACTCCAGGTCCGGCATGTGATGACCTGCGCCGACGGGACGGCCATGCGCGACCGCCGCCTGACCCGGGTCGCCGGCCTCGTTCTGGTCCGTCAGAAGCCGGGATCGGCCAAGGGGGTGATGTTCATCACCATCGAGGACGAGACCGGTGTGGCCAATCTAGTGATCTGGCCGAGCCTCTACGAGCAGCAGCGGCGGGTGGTGCTGGGCGCCAGCCTGCTGGTGGTCGACGGCAGGGTGCAGCGCGAAGGCGAGGTGGTGCACATCGTCGCCGAGCGGCTGCACGACGGCTCGGACCTCTTGGCGTCGCTGGGCCGGAGGGGCGAGTTCCGGTTGCCGCATGGGCGGGGCGACGAGGTCTATCGGGGCAGTAAGCCGGACGCCCGGACACCCAAGGCCCGGGACATCTACATTCCGGACCTGTCGCTCGAGGGCATTCGAGTCAGGACGCGGGACTTTCGGTAGGCATGAGATCGCACCACTTTCCCAGCCGCCTACGGCATCCTAAAGCTCCGCATTAAGGACGAGACCAACCCCGGGGCTATTTGATGGACAAGATGGAGTGGGCAGTCGAGAGCCTGGAGTATCTTCGTAAAGCCCGCATCGCGATCGACGATGAGTTTCGCGGCGCCATGCAAGATGCGAAGGGCTACCCAGGGTCCTGGAAGGATCCATGGCATGGCACATCGCGCGATATCATTTCCAATCTCTACCACTACTCCGAGGAGTTTGTGGCGGACGTCCGGATCCCAAATGAGATGTTCGCCTCACCTGAGCGATTTGAGCAGGGGCTCGTAGCGTACCGGGCTTTCGTGCAGGCAATGGTCGACGACCTCGACGAGGAGCAGGCCGCCTACGAACTCAAGCACAAGATCGTCGGCGCACCACACATCGTCGACGTCGCCCGCCGGCAGGTTTTCCACGTTCTCGGAGCCATTGATTACACCTTGGCACGCAAACCCTCGCCACCCGCTGCCACAGTCAGTTCCGAAACCGCGGATCTGGACCTGATCGTCACACTTGCCCGCCGTTTCCACGAGAGTGTCCTTGCTTTGAAGACCCACCCGCACGGTGGAGCGGTTTATGCCATCAAGGACGAGTGGGACTGCCAATACCTGTTCCGCTCGATCCTCGCCGCCTACTTCCCGGATGTGCGTGAAGAGGAATGGAGCCCATCCGTCGCCGGCAGCGCGTCGAGGTGCGAGTTCTTTCTCAAACCGCTGCGGGCGATGGTGGAACTCAAATACGTCCGCAAGTCCGACACGACCAAGATCAAGAAAGAACTCGCCAACGACTTTGTCGATTACGGCGGTAACAGCGAAGTCGACCGGCTCATCTGCCTCGTTTACGATCCCGACAACCACCTGAAAAACCCTGCAGGCTTCCAGTCCGATCTGTCTAAACCACGGACCGGCCTGATTGACGTGAAGGTCATCGTCTCTCCACCGCGATGAGGGGTGATGCCGCAGGCGTCAGTGCATTTCGGACCGATGCATGGGCGGTGGCGGCTCGGTCATATCCAGGCTGTCGATCATGATGTCGATTTCCGCCTGCACAACATCGAGGTCACGCCCTTCGAACATCTGTTCGGCGGCCTCACGCCAAGCCGCTCGGAGCAACTCTCGGGCATCGTCGGGTAACATATCCTCGAGATAGTGGAGGCCGCGCTCCGCGAGCAGGCGCTGGGCGACCACGCCGGCGCGCGTCGCAATATCTCCTGCGGGGGCCGCGTCGCCGGCCGCACCTCGCTTCAGTGACTTTGTGCGCCTTGGCATGACGAAGGATGTCCCGGCTAGGCGTGTCCGCGCACAGCCGCGTCGGCCAGCACGCGCGCGCGGAAAGACTCGAGATCGAATCCGACTGTGTGATCATCGATCGCCAGAAGCGGCTCAACTGCCGCGGCAGCCACTACGTCGGCATGTATGTAGTCAGCGCCTTCGGCGTCCCCCGGAAGCGTCCAGGCTCGCAGACCACGATCATCATGCAACCGCGCGAGCGCCTCCAGCCGAAGCTGAATGGCAAAGGCATTAAGCGCTGCCTCATCCGCTTCGTCACGCTCCTCGAGTAGTCTGAACAGGCGGAAGGCGCGACCTTCGAACGAACCACGTTGATCCGCAGGCAGTTCGCCGATGGCTTCCAACGACGCCGCAAAAAGCTCGGGCGATACCTCGGCGCTCATGGCTCGATCCGTGAAGCTAGACATGCAGTTCCCCTGAACGGCTGTGGTTCACCAGTATGGGCGTAAAAGCCCGCTCGACTATGTCCGCACTCGAGGGCAACGCCAAGGCCACCTTCATTCACCACCGCTTGATGTCTTGCTTCTCCGCGGGATCCAAGAAAAACCGAAGTTCATAAGCGACCCATCTCACAAGGCTGTGATCGATTTCCTTACTCAGAACCAGATCGGAACAGGCCGAAACAGATCGAACAGGTCACCTATTCATTCCGTCCATCAGTTCTCTACGTCCGCCGGTTGCGGTTTATTTCCGTCGATGCTTGCTTGGTTGCAGTTCTGGTTCAGACGGAAAGGAGCGCCACATGGCCGGTCTACATCTTCACGGAACTGAGGAAATGCTGCTGACCCGCAAGGAAGCGTCCACCGAGCTTCTACGTATGGGCATCCGCCGGTCACCGTCGACACTGGCGAAGGTGTTCTGCACCCGGTCTGACGGACCGCCCTGCACCCACCTCGGGCGGACCCCCTACTACCCCAAGAGCCTGCTGCACGAGTGGGCGCGCAGCCAGCTCTCGGGCCTCCGGTCTTCGTCGAGCCAGCCTCGCCAGGCCGGACATTGGGGCGAGGCCGCTCACGAGGGCGCCTAGCTCCCCAGTCCATCGCGACAACTTCGGCCGCCCGGCGACCCGCCGGGCGGCCGTCTTTCAATGGGCCGTCTGTCCGTCTTCAACCGACCAGCCCGCGAGAGAGGCGGCGACGCTCTCGCTGATCCTGTCGGCGGCGGCACGGACCGGGTCGTCCGCCAGGTGGGCGTATCGACTTGTGGTGCTGACGTGACTGTGGCCGAGCAGCTTGCCGATGAGCTGAAGCCCTTCGCCGCCGGCCAGCCCGGCGCTCGCGAAGCTGTGCCGAAGGTCATGGATCCGCAGGTCTTCCATCCCGGCGCGTTTGCGGATGCCGACCCAGGCCCAGTCGAGATTGGCGATCGGACGCTTGGGATCCTTCCGATCCGGGAACACGTAGATGCTCCCGTTCGAGAGCAGGCCCTCGATCAGCTTCAGCGCCGCGCTCCCGAGACGGATCACCTTCGCCCCGGTCTTGGAATCCTCCAGCCGGAGCATCCCCATGGTGCGGTCGATCTCCGACCACTTGAGCCTGGCGATCTCGTTCTTGCGGGCGCCGGTCAGCGCCAGCAGGCGGATGATGTTGATGTGGCGCGGATCGCCCCCATGCTTCTCGAGCTCCGCCAGGACATCGCCGAGCCGGGCCAGTTCGGCCGGGGAAAGGAAGCGGTCCCGACGGTTGTCCTTGTAGCGTTTCACCCCTCGCGTGGGGTTGGTCTTCACGAACTCCCGCTCAACGGCGAACGTGAAGATACCGCCCAGCAGTCCGACCGTGCGCGAGGCCGCATGAATACCGCCGCGAGTGTGCGGCGTCGCCTCTCCACGAATGCGTCCCGACCCGACATCGACCATCAGCCGCTCGATGTCCGCTCGGCCGATATCGGTGACCTTCATCTTGCCCAGGCGGGGTTTGATGTGGCGGGCGATGCGGATGCGATCGATCCGAAGGGTCGTCGCTTTCTTCATCGTCACGCCCTCCTTCATGTAGAGGTCGCAGAGCTCCGACATGGTCAGTTCTTCGCGTCGTTCGACTTTGGTCCCCTGAGGGTCACCACCTGACGCGACTTCGGCCAGTACAGCGGCCGCTCGTTCGCGGGCTTCCTCGGCGGTCACGACGCCATGGCGAGCGATGTGAAGGAGGCGGTCAGCGCCGCCGATCGTCCTGTATCGAACGACGTAGGTTTTGGTATCGCTGACGGCGACGCGCACCCCGAAACCCTTGAGCTGCGTGTCCCAGAGGGTGAAGCGCACCCCTTCAGACGTCAGGGCGTCGACCAGGCGTTTGGTGATCTTTCCGGACCTCGGGTTCTGAACCATTCGATCTCTCCTCGGGCCCACGAGGGGTCCCGTTTCTGGTCCCGGTTTTGGTCACCACATGGTCACCAGCCGGGAGGATTTCGGAGGATAATCGAGAAATCAGCGGTAAAAGAACGAACCCTGAACCTGCCCACCACAAGGGTGTTTGAGCCATTTCGAGCAACTGAAAAGAACCCTAAGGTTCGAGCTCTATGTCCCAGTAGAGATAATCCAGCCAGCTCTGGTGCAGATAATGCGGCGGGAAACGCCGGCCCGCCTCCTGCAGCTGCCAGGCGTTCGGGCGATAGGGCTCGCGGCGGATCGGCATCATGGCCTGGCGCGGGGTGCGGCCGCCCTTGGTCAGGTTGCAGGGGCCGCAGGCGGCCACGATGTTCTCCCAGGTCGTGCGCCCGCCGTGCGAACGTGGAATGACGTGGTCGAAGGTCAGCTCGGTCGATTCCCCGCAGTACTGACAGGCGAAGCCGTCGCGCAGGAAGACGTTGAACCGGGTGAAGGCGGGGCTGCGATCCTGATCGACATAGTTCTTCAGCGCGATGACGCTGGGCAGTTGCATCTCCATCGACGGAGAGCGGACCACCTTGTCGTACAGCGACACCACGTCCACCCGGTCCTGATAGACCGCCTTGACCGCCTCTTCCCACGGCCAGAGCGACAGCGGGTAATAGGACAGCGGCCGGAAGTCCGCGTTCAGAACGAGGGCGGGAAAGCCCGACGGCGGTCGGTGGAGGACCTGCATCAGGCCCTCCCGGTCGACGCGGGGGGTATGGAAGCTACAGGATTGAAGACGCGTCTCCTTCCCTAGTCCGAGGCGTTCAGCCTAGTCCCGATTCGAAGACGCCGCCATGACGAACAGGCGACGAACCGTTCAATTTCGCTCAGGGAAGCCCGGCAGGGTCCAGCCCCAGCGCAGCGCCCCCGCCCGCAGCATGAAACCGGCCACGGCGGCGACGATGGCGGCGGGCCAGATCGGCGCCTCGGGGATGCGCAGGGCGATATAGAGGGTCGCCGCCAGTATGGCCGCCGTCACATTGATCTCGCGCCGCAGCAGGATCGACGGCTGCCCCGCCAGGGTGTCGCGCACCACCCCGCCGAAACAGGCGGTCAGGGTGCCCATGACGATGCAGATCAACGGGGGGGCGCCCGCCGCCTCCGCCTTGGCCGCCCCCATGACGCCATAGGCGCCCAGGCCGATGGCGTCGAGCCACAGCAGGGCCCGGAACCGCCAGTCGCGCTGTCCGATCAACCAGACGACCACCGCCGTCAGCAGGCAGACCGCCATATAGCGCCAGTCCTGAACCCAGAAGACCGGCAGGCCCAGCAGCAGGTCGCGCAACGTCCCCCCGCCCACGCCGGTTATGGCCGCGAAGAAGGCGAAGGTGACCACGTCATGCTTCTCGCGCGCGGCGGCCAGGGCGCCGGTGGCCGCGAACACGGCCACCCCGGCGAAATCGAGCGCCGCAAGCACCGTCTGCGGATTGCGCAGCGGCTCGGTCAGGGCGGGATCAATGGGGGTCACGCGCTCATATCCTCCAGCACGATGTCGCCGCGCCGAACGCCGCCATACCACCCCCACAGCAGATGCGCCGCCACCCCGCGATGGGGCCGCCACAGTTCGGCGCGGGCATAGGCCTGTTTCTCGTTCGGGCGCAGTTCGGCCCGGTCGGCCCAGCGCATCGCCTCCTGCAGGGCCACGTCCCCGCCGGGAAAGACGTTCAGCCGCCCCTCGCAGAACATCAGATAGGTCTCGGCCGTCCATTTGCCGACGCCCTTGATCGCGGTCAGGGCGGCGATGGCGTCGTCGTCCGACAGGGTCTGCATATGGTCCAGATCGACGCGCCCTTCGACCTGGGCCAGGGCGATCTCGCGACCGTATTTGGCCTTCTGTCCCGACAGGCCGAAGGCGCGCAGGGCGTCGATGTCGTGGGCCAACACCGCGTCGGGCGTCACCGCTCCGCCCAGCCCCTCGACCGTGCGCGCCCAGATGGAGGCGGCGGCGGCCACGGACACCTGCTGCTCCACGATCATGCGGAACAGGCCCTCGTAACCGCCGGGCCGCAGCCGCCATTCGAAGGCCGGCGTCTGGGCGTGGGCGCGCGCCAGGGCGGGATCGGCGACGGCCAGGGCCTCGCGCGCGGCGGCGATATCCTGGGATGTGGGCGCGACGGGCATGGCCCTGTATGACGCGGGTTCGCCGCCTGGGGAATGCGGGCCTCGCGTAAAACGGCTGTCAAAGCGGCGCACCAATAACTATTATTCAACAAGCACGGAGAAGCCGCATGACCATGACCGTCGAACTGGGCGCCCTGGAGCAGGTGGTCGATCGCCTGGTCAAGGAAGGCCGCTACGGCTCCAAGAGCGAAGTGCTGCGCACCGGCGTGCGGCTGGTGCAGGAGCATGAGGCCCGTTTGGCGGCCTTGTTGGGGAAGCTCCAGGAAGGCATCGACGACGCTGACGCCGGGCGGGTTCACTCGATCGACGAGGTGCGGGCTCAAATGCGGGCGCGCTGGGCTGTTGACGGCGAATGAGACTGGTCATCACGCGCGCTGCGACCCGCGACCTCGCGGAGATCGAGGCCTTCATCGCCCGAGACAGCGCGAGCGCGGCCCAGCGGTTCGTGCTGAAGCTGCTCGACGCGTGCGAGGGCTTGGTTGATCAACCGCGCGCCTATGCGGAAGCCGACGTGCAGAACCTTCGAAAACGCCCATTCGACGACTATCTGATCTTCTACCGCCTGTCCGAAACGGTGGAGATCGTGCGTATTCTCCACGCCGCGCGTGACTGGGTCCGGCTGCTGGATCCCGCGACGGACTGAGATGTTCGCCACCCGCTTCGCCCCCTCTCCCACCGGCCGCCTGCACAAGGGCCATGCCTTTTCGGCCCTGACCGCCTGGTCGGCGGCGAAGGCGGCGGGCGGGCGGTTTCTGCTGCGGATCGAGGACATCGACCCCACGCGCTGCCGACCGGAACATGAGGCCGCCATTCTGGAAGACCTGGCCTGGCTGGGGCTGGACTGGGAGACGCCGGTCCGACGCCAGTCGGATCATCTGTCCGACTATGCCGCGGCGATCGAGGCCCTGAAGGCGCGGGATCTGTTGTACCGGTGTTTCCGTACACGGAAAGAGATCCTGGACCGGATCGGCGATGCGCCGCACGGGGCGAGCGAAACGGTGCGGCCGGGGCCGCATCCGGCCGAGGAGGAGGCCCGTTTCCTGGCCCAGGGGCGGCCTTTCGCCTGGCGGCTGTCGCTGGACCGGGCGCGTGAAACCCTGGGCGAGGCGACGTGGACCGGGCTGGTCTTCATCGAGCAGGGGGCCGGCCCGGACGGAGAAACCGGCGTTGTGCCCGTTCGGCCCGAGACGGCCGGGGATGTGGTGCTGGCGCGCAAGGATGCGGGCGTCGCCTATCATCTGGCCGTGACCCACGACGACGCCCTGCAGGGGATCGACCATGTGATCCGGGGGCAGGACCTGTTCGAGGCCGCGCATGTGCAGCGCCTGATCCAGGCCCTGATGGGCTGGCCCGCCCCTGTCTATCGCCACCACCGCCTGCTGGCCGGGCCGGACGGGCGCCGCTACGCCAAGCGGGACCAGTCGGTGACCCTGGCGGAACTGAGGGCGGGCGGCATGACGGCCCAGGCCCTGCGCGCCGAACTGGGGTTCAGTCCCGACGGCTGAAGATGCGCGAAGCGCCATAGCCGGTCAGGGCGGCCAGAACCACGCAGAGAAGGCCGTACAGCCACGGCCGGCGATGAGCGAATTCATAGATGTCGCGCTCGATGCCGACCTTTTCGACGGTCAGGGTCAGATTGGAGACCGACCGGGGCTCGCCGCCCTGGAACAGCCAGACCTCGGCATAGTATTTGCCGGTCGGGGCGACGGTCGGCAGCTTGACCTCGGCCCGGAACAGGCCGCGATCCACGAACTCCACCCCGTCCGGATCGGTGTCATAGAGGGCCGCCGCCTCCTTCAGCCGGATCACGGCGCGCCTCCAATCCAGATAGTCGTCGCCCAGACGGCTGACGACCACGTCGCGCACCCCGTAGCGGGTGACGGTGCCCGCCTCTTCCGGCGCGTCGATGCGCAGATGGTCCACCCCGACGCCGAGCCGACGCAGCTGGCCGAAGTCGGCGATGTCCGACAGGGGCCGGGTCGAGGCGGTCATGTAGAAGCCGGGCGCCCCTTCGAACAGGACCGGGCGGCTGTTCAGCCAGACTCCCATGTTGCGGGTCTTCTTGACCAGGCGGACCGGGGCGTCGGGGCCGCGCACCACCACGACCACATCGACCGGGTCGGGGGTCGGGTTGAACACCGCGCCATACAGGACGATGGAGGCGCCGGTGAAACCGGAATCGACGTGGACCTGGGCGTCGGTCAGGGCGGCGGCGACGCGCAGTTCGCCCGTCGTAGCCTCGGACCGGTCGGGGGCCGGCGCCGCGACGGCGGCCGCCTCGATGGGGGGCGCCTCAATGGCCGGAGGGGGTGGAGGAAGCGCCTGCATCAGTCCGACACCCCCGGCGCGAGCAGGAAGATGTCGCTGGGCCGCACGAACAGCTCCAGCCCCATCTGGATGCCGACCAGCAGCACGATCAGGCCCAGGGCGGCGCGCAGTTCCTCGGCCCGGAACCGACCCGCGAACCGGGCGCCGATCTGGGCGCCGACCACCCCGCCCAGCAGCAGGATGGTGGACAGCAGGATGTCGACCGTCTGGTTGCGGCCGGCCTGGAGAATGGTGGTGATGGCCGTGGTGATGATGATCTGGAACAGGCTGGTGCCCACCACCGCCCCGGCTCGCATCCGCAGCACATAGAGCATGGCCGGCACCAGGATGAAGCCGCCGCCGACCCCCATGATGGCCGACAGGATCCCGGCGAAGACGCCCAGGCCGAACGGCGGCAGGGCGCTGATATAGAGGCCCGACTTGGGGAACTTCATCTTGAGCGGCAGACCATACAGCCACAGGGGACGGCGGCGGTCCTTGCGCGGCGGGGGCAGGCCGCGACGCCGACGCAGGATCTCGGTCAGGCTCTCGTGCAGCATCAGCAGGCCGATGGCGCCCAGGAAGACCAGATAGGACAGGGCCACCACCAGATCGGCCTGGCCCAGCAGGCGCAGATAGCGGAACAGTTCGACGCCCGCGATCGCCCCGGCGGCCCCGCCCGCGGCCATGACGCCGCCCATCTTGAAATCCACCGCGCCCTGGCCCGCATAGCGGATCACGCCGGATGTGGAGGAGGCGACGACGTGGCTGGCCTGGCTGGCGACGGCCACGGTCGGCGGAATCCCCATGAAGACCAGGATCGGCGCCATCAGGAAGCCGCCGCCGATGCCGAACAGGCCCGAGACGAACCCGACCACCGCCCCCAGAATCACCAGGGTCGGCCAGTTCACCGAAACCTCGGCGATCGGCAGATAGATGTCCAAAGGACGCGCCTTCGGCTGGAGCGGAACGGGAGACGCCGAACGGCGACAGGGTGTTCTTTAGCGACGGGGACGGCGCGCCGCCACCCGTGCGCGAAAGGTTTGGCGGCCTAGCCTCGTCCCTGAGCCGGGCTTTGGACCTGCTGCTGCACAAAAGCGTCGGCGGCGGTGCGGGCGGCGCGCTGGGCGGTGGCGGTGGCGGCGGGACGAAGACGGGTGACGGCCGCCTGGGCCTCGCTGTCGCCGCCGCGCGCAGCGATCATGTACCATTTGAGGGCTTCGGTCGGGTTCTTCGCCACGCCCTCGGCGCCGGTCTCATAGATGCGGGCGACATTGTACTGACTGTCGGTCAGGCCCCGCTCGGCCGCCCTGAGCAGCCAGATCAGACCCTCGGCCTGATTGGCCGCGCCGCCGTCGCCTTCGTACAACTGCATGCCGTACAGATGCATGCCGCCGGGATCCCCGGACTCGGCCGCACGGCGGCCCCACCGACGGCTCTCGGCCGGATTGGCGGACACGCCGTTTCCACCCATGAGATAGAGCTGCCCCAGATAGGTCTGGGCCGGGCCGTACCCCAGGTCGGCGGCGCGCTTCAGTTCGTCCACGCCTTCCAGGTCGCCGCTCTCGATCCGGTTCACGGCCCGTTCGAACTCGGCCGCGCCGGCGTCGACCGTGGGTACGGCGTCCGTCGGCGTGATCGCCATGGCGATCGGGGTTTCGCTGGCGGCGGAGGCGGGCGTCCGGGTCGAACCCGGCAACCCCGGCAGTTCGAGATCGGGCAGTCCCGACCCGTCGGCCAGGGTCAGAGACGCATAGGCCCCGCCGGTCAGGGCCACAGCCGTGACCGAGGCCAGGAAGGCCTTCTTGACCGTCGATCCGTCCTTGGCCGCCTGCTTGTCCAGCCGCTCCTGCAGCTTGGACTTGCCGCCGCGCTTGGGCATCAGGCCGAAGCCCTGGCGGGGCGCTTCCTCGGGCGCCGCCGGCGTCGTCATGGCCGCACGGGCGGCGTCGATGGTGCTGCGGGTCGAGGCCGCGCGACCGGCGGCGGCGGCTGCGCCCATGCTGGCGCGCAGACGGCGGGGATCGACGAATTCGGTGTCGTCGGCGAAGTCGTCGTCGCCGTCCAGCAAGGCGTCGCTCCGGCCTTGAACTGGGCCTTGAACGGCGTCCTGATCCGGGGCCTGTCCGTTCGGACGCGGCTCCGACCGGGTCGAGAAACCGGATGCGGTGGCCTCCAGCGCGTCGTCGACATCGGCGCCGCCGAAACCGCCGAAGGGCTGGATCCGGGGTTCGCTTTCGACCGACGCCGCAGAAACCGGAGCCAGATCAGGCTCGGGCTGGAGCGGCTCCGGCGCCTGTGCAGCGGGCGTCGACGCGGTCGGCATCGACGGGAAGGGCGTCGCCATGGCCGCGTCCGGCGACACGGGATCGATCGACCAGTCATCCTCGACGTCGAAGGATTCTTCGGGGAAGACGGCCGCGCGCCAGTCCGGCTCGACCGGCGCCGAGACGGCGGCGACCGCTGCGCGCTCGGCGACGGCGCGGGGCTCGGGCGCAGGCTCGGCCTCGGGGATGTCCAGTTGCAGATCGCGGGTCGCGGCCGGCTTGCGCGTATCCATGCTCTCGCGGGCCTCGGCCAGCAGGCGGGCGGTGCGCTCCTCGCTCATCCGCATCCGCTCGGCCAGTTCGCCCGAGGCGCGGTCGTAGCGCTGTTCGATCTTGTCCGAGCTTTCCGACAGGCGCCGCGCGATGTCGTCCAGCGCCTGCTGCGAGCGGCGTTCGGACTGGGCGATGCGGTCGCTCAGCTGATCCGAAATCCGGGTGATCTCGCCGCCCAGCTTCTCGAGCGCCAGGGCGTGACGGTCGTCGCTGGCGGTCAGGCGTTGATCGACGCGATCGACGTGGCGCGCGAACTCCTGGTCCATTCTGGCCGCGTGACGCGACAGATCGGCCTCGACCTTGCGGCCGACCAGGTCGGTGACGCTGCGGGTGACGGCCTCGGCGCGGCCGATGGCCTCGCGTTCGACCGTCTGGACCCGGGCGTTCAGGTTCTGGGCGATCTTCAGGACCTCGCGGCCCATGGCCTCCAGCCCCTGGGCGCCCTTGCGCTCGGAGGCGTTCAGCTGGTCGCCGACGCTGCGGACCGCCTGTTCGATCCGGTCGATGCGCGCGCCGGTCTCGGCGGCGTCGAGCCGCTGTATCATCTCGGCGCGGTTGAACTCGATCTGACGCGACAGGGTCTCGGCCAGCTTCTCGAACCGGGCGGCGTCACGCGCCCCCTCGGGCTCGACCCGCCCCTCGGCCGCGCGCATGCGCTGGTCCAACTCGGCGAAGGAGCGCTCGAGGGTCTTCAGCGCCTCGGTGGTGCGGCTCTGGGCCTGGTCCAGACGCGCGCCGACCTGGGCCAGCAGGTCCGTGCCGACGCCGGGACCTGCGGCCTTCTCGACCGCCTCCATGCGCTGACGCAGTTCCGAGACGCCCGACCTCTGGCGTTCCTCGATGTCGTACAGGCGGCCGGCCAGGGCGCCCAGCGACTGCTCGACCTTGCCGAAGGTCTCCTGGGTCTGGGGGCCGGTGTCGCGTTCGAAGGCGCGCAGGCGACGATGGCCCTCGCGCAGTTCCTCGGCGATGTCGTCGATGCGGCGGGCCTGCCCCTTGGTCTGGGCGTCCTGGCCGTCCAGCCGGCGCACCAGGCCGGACACGGCCTGGTCCACGCCCTGGATGGCGACGGTCGAGCGCCGCTCGGCGGCCTCCAGCCGGGCGGCGATGGCGTCGATGGAGGCGCTGATCCTCTGCCAGCCTTCGTCGGAAGCGTCATAGGCGTCGTCGATACGGCGGCTGCGACCGCGACGTTCGAACATCTCGGGGCCGGCGGAGCGACGCGGCAGGGTGGCGTAACCCTCGTCCTCGTCTTCCATGATCATGGAGTTCAGCCATTCGCCCAGGGTCATGCCCGAGCGCCGCGCAAGATCCTTGGCGACCTCGCGGGCCTTCGGATCAATACCCTTCACGCTCCAAGGCGCCGCTGCGCTCACTGATTCGGCTCCCGACCCATGGGATGGAGGCTATAACGCCAATATCGAGGGTGTAAACGTGTGGTTAACCGCAAGATGTTGCGCCGACTCGTCAGCCTGTGGACATCTCGTCGGGTGGGGAGGCTTTTGGGCGCGACGTGGTTAATGACGGATTAAGATTAAGGACCTGGTAACGGGTTCGGCTTGCGTCCCCGCCCCGGCGGCGCCAACTGCGGCCCATGAGCCTGACAACCACTCTGATCCTGCTGGGCGCGGCCCTGGCCGTCATGGTCTTCGCCGGCTGGCGCGGCGCGCGGCCGCCCGACCCGTTCAAGGGGCCGCGCATGGTCCCCTGGCGTTTCATCATGCTGGGCGCCGCGGCCCTGGCCATGCTGCTGCTGATCCACCTGGCCACCCTGTTCGGCGCAGAACGGCCGCCTTGGGTGCCCGGCGTTTAGGAACCCGAGCGAGGCCCGATGGTTGATCCTGCGAACCCCAGACAGGAGACGCATCATGGCCGACAAACTGACCCCCGCCGAGGCGGAAAAGGAATTCTGGAACAGCCTGAAGGAGTCCAACACCGGCATGCTGGGCCTGGACCAGGCCGGCTATCACCACCAGCCGATGACCGGCTTCGGCGAGCCGGAGACCGGGACCATCTGGTTCTTCTCGCGCGACGACACCGACTTCGCCCGCGACGTGGCGGTCGGCGGTCAGCAGGGCATGTTCTGCTATCAGGCCAAGGACCAGAAGGTTCAGGCCTGTATCCACGGCGACCTGTCGATCGACCAGGACCGCGCCCGGATTGAAAAATACTGGAACCCCGTCGTCGCCGCCTGGTACCCGGACGGCAAGGACGACCCGCACCTGACCCTGATCCGCTTCAACGCCGAGGACGGCCGGGTCTGGGTTTCGGACAAGGGCGCGCTGGGCTTCGGCTATCAGGTGATGAAGGCCAATCTGACCAAAACGACGCCCGACGTCGGCGGCGTTTCGGACGTGAACCTGAATTAGGCGGGCGCCCCGCCGGCGCGCGCATTTATGCGCGCGTTTCGGCGACAGCCTGTTGTCCGTCCCTCGACGGCGTCCAGCTGTTCAGCGCCTGCTGGAACAGCCGGGCGGCCAGGGCGTCGCTCATCGGGGCGGCGGCGATGCGGGCCGCTTCGGCCGCTCTCATGCCTTCGATCTCGCGGCTGAGGAAGCGAGCGGTTCCAGCGGGTCCGGAGGCGCGCTCGGCCCAGTCGGCCGCGGCCTGTTCCGGGGAGACCAGGGGTTCATCGTCTGCGGGGGGCGCCTGGACGGGGTCAGAGCGGAGGCTTTCCATCAACTGTCGGATCTCGGCCTGGCGCTCGGGGGACAGGCTGGAGACCTGGGTCCGCTGAAGCGTTCGCATTCGGCCAGCGACAAAATCGTCGATGGACAGCGGCTGATCGCGATCCGAACCCAACCGGGCCATGACGACGCGGTCGCTCATATAGCCGGCGTCATAGGCGGCCGCGCGGCGCAGATCCGCCGAAGCCTCGCGTTCCGACTTCGACACCAGACCGTCGCCGTCCGTGTCGGTCTGGGCGAACCAGTCGGCAAGATATTCCGCGTCGGAAAGGGATTCCGACCCGGACTGGGCCTGGATCAGGGCGTTTAGGGTGTCGGCGCCGAAGGTGTCGGCGGGGGTCATTTCGGCGCGGGTGACGCGACCGTCCGCATCGGCGTCGAAGGTTTCGAAAGCCTTTGAAACCTTGGTGTTTCCAGCGTCTACAGCTCTGATTTCGTCGAGGGTGAGGGCTTCGTCGCCGTCGGTGTTCAGACGGTCGAACAGCTTCTGATAGAGCTGTTGCGTGAGGGTGGAACCCGCAGCGGATATGGTGGTCATGGCCTCAGCCTCCCCAGGGCGCGACAAGCGTGACCTTAAGGAAGCAAAGGCCAGACCGCGCGACGCGCGGCCTGGCGATCGTCAGATCGGCGTCAGCCCGCGAAACACCAGGCCAGAACCGCCTTCTGGGCGTGGATGCGGTTTTCGGCCTCGTCCCAGACCAGGGAGCGGGGGCCGTCGATGACGGCGTCGGTGACTTCCTCGCCCCGGTGGGCCGGCAGGCAGTGCAGGAAGACCGCATCCGGATCGGCCAGGGCCATCAGGGCCTCATCGACGGTGTAATCCTCAAACGCGGCCAGACGCGCCTCATAGTCCTGGTCGCCCATCGACACCCAGGTGTCGGTGACGACGACGTCGGCGCCCTTGACCGCCTCGCGCGGGTCGCTCGTCAGGGTGACGGCGCCGCCGCCCTTGGCCAGGTCGCGCAGGTCGGGGTGATACGCCGCCGGACAGGCGACGTTCAGGTGGAAGCCGAACCTGGGCGCCGCGTGCATGAAGCTGTGGCAGACGTTGTTGCCGTCGCCGATCCAGGCGATGGTCTTGCCCGAGACCGGGCCGGAATGTTCCTCGATCGTCTGAAGATCGGCCAGGATCTGGCACGGATGCGACCGGTCAGTCAGGCCGTTGATCACCGGCACGGTCGAGACGCGGGCGAAGCGTTCGACGTCCTCGTGGCTGTTGGCGCGGATCATTACGGCGTCGACCATGCGCGACAGGACACGGGCCGTGTCCTCGACCGGCTCGCCCCGGCCCAACTGCATATCGGAAGCCGTGGCGATGATGGCGGCGCCGCCCAGCTGGCGGATGGCGGCGTCGAAGCTGAACCGGGTGCGGGTCGAGTTCTTCTCGAAGATCATGGCCAGGACGCGATCCTTGCCCGGCGCATCGGCGTCGGGACGGCCCTGGGGCCAGCCCTTGCGGGCGGCCTTTCGGGCGTGGGCGTCGTCGAGAATGGACCGCAGATCGGCGGCGTCCAGCTGGTGGATGTCGAGGAAGTGCCGGACCATTGCCTAACTCCGCTCATCCCCGCGAAGGCGGGGACCTGATGCTTTGGGCGACGGGCGCCCGATGTCTGTCACGTCCGCCGGTCCCGGGCCTTTCGCGTAAAAGGCCTGGGTCCCCGCTTTCGCGGGGATGAGCGGTTTTGAGGATCAGGCCGCCCACTTCTCGCGGGCGACCTCGCAAGCGGCTTCGAACCGGACGATCAGTTCGCGAGCCTCGTCCAGGGTCAGGTTCAGCGGCGGCAGCAGACGCACGCAGTTGTCGCCGCCGCCGGCGATCAGCAGCTGCTGCGTGTCGCGCGCCAGGGCCATGAACTCGCGATTGTTCGGAACCAGCTTAACCCCGATCAGCAGCCCCTTGCCGCGCACATCGACGATGACGTCCGGGAAGCGGGACTGAAGCCCCGCCAGCTGCTGCTTCAGATAGCCGGCGATCTCGTTGACGTTGTTCAGGGTCTCGGGCGTGTTGATCAGGGACAGCGCCTTCAGACCCACGGCCATGGCCAGGGGATTGCCGCCGAAGGTCGAGCCATGGACGCCGACCGTCATGCCCGAGGCCGCGCGGGCCGTGGCCAGGCAGGCGCCGATCGGGAAGCCGCCGCCCAGGGCCTTGGCCACCGCCATGATGTCGGGCGACATGCCGGCCCATTCGTGGGCCCACAGCTTGCCGGTCCGGCCCATGCCGCACTGGACCTCGTCGAAGATGATCAGGACGCCGTGTTCGTCGCACAGCTCACGCAGGCCGCGCAGGCACTGCTCCGGCATGGCGCGGCAGCCGCCCTCGCCCTGGACAGGCTCGACGATGATGGCGGCGGTCGTGGGGTTGGCGATGGCGGCCTTGATGGCGTCGTGGTCGCCCCACTTCAACTGGTGGAAGCCCTGCATCGCCGGGCCGAAGCCCTCGGTATAGCTGGGGTTGGCGGCGGCGTTGATGGCGCCATAGGTGCGGCCGTGGAAGGAGCCGTCGAAGCCGTAGATGTCGATCCGCTCGGGCGCGCCATTGGCCGAATGATATTTACGCGCCGTCTTCAGCGCGCACTCGACGGCTTCCGTGCCCGAGTTGGTGAAGAAGACCACGTCGGCGAAGCTCGACTCGCACAGGGCGTCGGCCAGGGCTTCCTGGCCCGGAATGCGGAAGATGTTGGAGACGTGCCACAGCTTCTCGGCCTGGTCCTTGACCGCCTGGACCAGTTCGGGATGGGCGTGGCCCAGGCCGTTGGTCGAGATGCCGGCGACGCAGTCCAGATACTCGGTCCCGTCGGTCGACCACAGGCGAGCGCCTCGGCCGCGTTCCACTTCCAGCGGCGCGCGATTGTAGACACCCATCAGATGGTTCGTGGACACGGGACTAAGACCTCCAAAAGCGATACGGCCCCGACGCGAGGCGCGACGGAGCCGGTTTCATAGGGACAGGCGTTGTCGGACGGGCGACGGTGTTAGTCAACACCGGCGCCGAGGCGACGACTACGGGTTGCTGGCGTCCGGCATGGCGGCGGCGGGGGCGTTTTCTGCGGCCACGGCGTCTTGCTTGGCCTGGATTTCGACCAGTCGCTTGTCCAACGCGAGCCCCAGGTCCGCGAGGAACAGGCCGAAGCGGGCCACATCGACGCCGTTGATGTAGGACAGCCTGTCTTCGGTCGAATGGATGCGCTGGAAGACCGGCGGGACGAAACCCTCCTTCAGGCCGTTATCCTTGCCGCCGTTGAAGGCCAGCCACATCTGATGGGCGCCCACCGCATCCTGCGTCCCCAGCGAGACCACCGGCACGCCGGCCGCCGAGAAGACGCGGTCGTCGCTGGGCGGATAGATCGGATAGGGCATGCAGTCGAAGCCGCGCTCGGCGCACAGGCTGCGCAGGGTCTCCAGCACGAAGCCGGACTGGTCGCCGTTGTTCTCGCCGTACATGACCGTCTCGCCATAGGCGGCGACGTCGGCGTTGATGACGGCGGCGATCCGGTCCTTGCCGTGCTTTTCCAGGAAGGCCTTGGCCCCCAGCAGGCCCAGTTCCTCCTGATCGGTGAAGACGAAGACGAAGCGGTGGGCGACCGGCTGCCCCTCCAGCCCCATCTCCAAGGTCTTGGCCGCCTCCATCATGGCCATGACCGAGCCGATATTGTCGACGACGCCCTGAGACAGGGTTCCGTCGCGCAGCTTCACCGCATCATAGTGGGCGGTCAGGACGATGTCCTTCGCGCCCTCGCCCACCGTCACGACGAGGTTCGCGCCCTCCATCGGACCGGTGGCCCGATTGCCGCCGGCGAAGACCTGGATCTCGGGCGTGAAGCCCAGGCGGGTCAGCATGCCGACCAGGACCTGGGTCCGTTCGGCGTTGGTGGGCTTGATGAACTGGGCGGCGCCGGCGGCGATGTCGGGGCGGTCGCCGGCCTGGGGCGTGGCTTCCTGGGCCCAGGCCGGCGCAAGGCCTGGAACGGCGGCGAACAGCGCCGCAGCGGCGACGAGCGAACGGAACAGCATGGCGGACCTCTCAGGGGAGCGATCCTCCAGAGTTAGCCGCTGATCGGGCCGGGCGCCAGCGACGCCTGCGCCGCCAGACCGGCCCCTGGGCGACGACAGCGGATCGATGATCGGCGCCCGCCCTGTGACGGACCCGCACCGTCACCGCCATGATCTGGATGCGCTGAATGTCGATTCGTCCTAGGAAACGGGCATGAACGACCGTCTCCACGCCTTCGAGGCCATCGACAACTTCCGGGACTATGGCGACTACGCCACGGCGGCCGGGCGACGCGTGCGCGCGGGCCGTCTGCTGCGTTCGGGCCATCACGCCCGCGCCAGCGACGCGGATCTGGAGCGGCTGAAGGGGTTCGACCTGGGGGCGGTGATCGATCTGCGACGGCCGGGCGAGCGGCGGGACCAGCCGTCGCGGCGGCCCGACGGCTTCGACGCCCTGGTGATCGAGGGCGGGATCGACGACGGGGCCGACGCGCCGCACATCGCCTTCCTTAAGACCGAGGATCTGACGCCCGCCTCCGGCCGCCGCTTCATGGAGCGGACCTATCGGTCCCTGCCCTTCGACGCCTCGCACATCGACGTCTTCAGTCGATACTTCCATAGCCTGGGCGACCAGGACCGGCCGGTCCTGGTCCATTGCGCGGCGGGCAAGGACCGGACGGGGTTCCTGGCCGCCCTGACCCATCATCTGCTGGGCGTGCATCGCGACGACATGGTCGAGGACTATCTGCTGACCAACACCGCCGTCGATCTGGTCGGCCGCGCCCCGTCCATCGCGCGGCAACTGCACAAGATGACCGGCCGCGTCGCCTCCGATGACGCCGTCGTGGCCTTCCTGGGTGTCGAGCCCGCCTATCTGGAGGCCGCCTTCGCCGAGGTCGAGGCGCGGCACGGATCGCTGGACGCCTATCTGGCCCAGGCCCTGGGCGTCGACGCCGCCCTGCGGGCGCGGATCGAGGCGCGGCTGTCGGCGTGAGCGATGGTCTGACCCATGTCGTCGTCCGAGATCATCCGTGGACGGATCCTCTGGATGTGGCGGCCGGGATCGGCGCGGCCGACGGCGGCCTGGCCCTGCTGTCCGACGGCGGGCCGGGTGGACGCTGGTCCCATGTGGCGACGGCGCCGGACCGTATTCACG
>NZ_JMQR01000055.1:0-21399 GCF_000698025.1 Brevundimonas sp. EAKA
TCCACCACCCTTCGGGCGGTCCCCCTCCCCCAACGGGGGAGGATTTCCGATGAACACGCTCGCCATCACCAACGCCCGCCTGTTGGACCCGGCCACGGACTATGACGGTCCCGGCGGCGTGCTGATCGAGAACGGCCGCATCGTGCGGGTCGTTCACGGCGTATCGCTCATCGACGCCGACCAGACCATCGACGCGGACGGCCACTGCCTCGCGCCCGGCCTGATCGACATTCGGGTCAAGACCGGCGAACCGGGGGCCGAGCCCAAGGAGACGCTGAAGTCCGCCAGTCTGGCCGCCGCGGGCGGGGGCGTGACGACCATCGTGGTCCAGCCCGACACCGATCCCGCCGTCGACGACCCGGCGATGATCGACTTCATCCAGCGTCGCGGCGCGGCCCTGAACCTGGTCAATGTCCGTGCGGCCGGCGCCGCGACCAAGGCCCTGGACGGCCAGCGGATGGCCGAGATCGGTCTGATGGACGAGGCCGGCGCCCTGTATTTCACCGACGGCGACAAGGTCATCGTCAACAGCCGCACCCTGCAGAGGGTGATGAGCTACGCCGCCGCCTTCAACGCCCTGATCGCCTGCCGTCCGTCCGATCCCTGGCTGACCGAGGGGGCCGTCGCCGCATCCGGCGAACTGGCCACGCGGCTGGGCCTGTCCGGCAGCCCGGCCATCGCCGAGCGCATCGGGCTGGAGCGCGACCTGGCCCTGGTCGAACAGACGGGCGCCCGGTTCCTGGTGGATCAGATCTCGACCGAAGGGGCGCTGGAGACCCTGGCGCGGGCCCGCGCCAAGGGGCTTGAGGTCGCCGTCAGCGTCTCGATCAACCACCTGTGCTTCAACGAGGTGGACATCGGCGATTATCGCACCTTCTACCGGCTGGACCCGCCGCTGCGCTCCGAGGCCGATCGTCAGGCCCTGATCGAGGCGGTGCGCGAAGGGCTGATCGACGTCATCACCTCGGCCCACGCCCCCGCCCCGGCCGAGGACAAGCGCCGTCCCTTCGCCGAGGCCGCGCCCGGCGCCGTCGGCCTGGAGACCCTGCTGCCCGCCGCCCTGACCCTGCACCACGAGGACGGGCTGGACCTGCTGGACGTGCTGCGGCCCCTGACCCAGGGACCGGCGGCCCTGCTGGGCCTGGACGCCGGTGTGCTGGCCGAAGGCGCGCCCGCCGACCTGGTTCTGTTCGATCCCGGCGCGCCGATCATCGTCGATGCGGACAAGCTGCGCTCGAAGTCGAAAAACTCGCCGTTCGACGGGCGACGGCTCCAGGGCAAGGTGATCGGGACCTGGGTGGGCGGCCGGAAGGTTTTCTGACCCACCCTTCCCTCTCCCGCTCGGAGAGGGCTTGAGCGCACGAGAGCGAAGCGATCGTCCTTGCGCGAAAGGGTGAGGGGTAAGGTGGTGCGAGTTGGCCCACCGCTGCTCCCTCATCCGGCCCTGCGGGCCACCTTCTCCCCACGGGAGAAGGAAGAATAATGGCTCACGCCGTCAGCATCCGCTTCACCACCCGTTTGAACGGCGCCGTCGCCTGCCCGGCTCTCAGCGCCACTCCGCGCGCCAGACGGGCCGGGGGCGTCTCCTCGGTGAACAGGCGTACGAGGGCGTTGGTGCCCTGGTACAGGGGCCAGCTGGCGAGGCGGTGGTCGCGTTCATAACGGGCCAGCAGGCGTTCCGAGCCGATGTCCCCTCCGCGCGCCGATCTCACCACCTTGGCCAGCGTATCCTGTCCGCGCAGACCCAGGTTGAAGCCGTGGGCCGTGACCGGGTGCATGCCCACGGCGGCGTCGCCGATCAGGGCGAAACCCTCGCCCGCGAACCGGCGGCTCCAGGTCGTGGCCAGCGGATAGGCGTGACGCGTGTCGATCAGTTCCAACCCGGTCAGCCGCCCCTTCAGCCGCCGCTCCATCTCGACTGAAAAGGCTTCGGGCGACAGGCGCATCAGGTCGGCGATGGCGGGGGCGGCCAGGGTCAGGACGACGGAGGAGACCCGCTCCTCGACGTCCGCGACCGGCAGCAGGGCCACGGTCTGGCGATGGTCGAACCATTCGGTCGCGACATGGCGGTGCGCCTGGTCGTGCCGCATCCGGCAGACCATCATCGAGCGGCCCAGCCGGTTCATCTCGACCCCGACGCCCAGCTGGTCGCGCACGCCCGAAAAGCGCGAATCCGCCGCCACGATCAGCTTCGCCCGGATCGCCGTCCCGTCGTCCAGCACGACCCGCCCGCGCGGGGCGGCGTCCTGGACGGCGCAACTGGCCACCCGCCGCCCGGCCATCAGGGTCACGCCCGGCTGGCCCTCCACGACCTCGAACAGGGCGCGGCGGATCAGGTGATTGGGGATCAGGACGCCCAGCCGATCGGCGCCGCCGGCGTCGAAGGTCAGGGCGAAGGGCGAGCCGCCGTCCAGCACCCGCGCCTCGCGCAGGTCCGAAATCTCTTCCGCCGGAACCTGGTCCCAGGCGTCCAGGCTCTTCAACAGACGGATGGAGTTGTGGGTCAGGGCGATCTCGCGCCCGTCGAAGGCCGGGTCGCGCAAGGCCGCCTCGGCCTGTCCCTCGATCAGAGCAACCGTCAGCCCCGCTCCGGCCAGGGACCGGGTGAAGGCCAGGCCCGCCGGTCCGGCCCCGACCACGGCCACGTCGAACATCAGATCATCGCGCATGCTGAACTCCTGATCTTCCTCCTGCCCTAACTGCGCCGCCAGGCCCTTGATTCAGCGCAAATCGTCGCGTCAGCGCGGGCGGCGGCAGGTCGCGGCCTTGGCGACCTCCGCCCCCAGCACCGACTGGACCACCAGGGGCGTGTCGGTGGCGATCACGGTGACGCCCTGGCGGACCAGGTCGCGATATTCGGAGACGTCGCCGTCGGCGGCGTAACGGTCGTCGCGGCGACGGCCCTCGGCGCCCAGGGTGCCGAACTGGACCTCGACACCCGCCTGACGCAGGGCCGACCACAGGGCGGGGCGTTCCTCGCGCGTGCCGGTCCAGGCCAGGATCTGCGACGCGTTCAGCCCGTCCAGATCCTCGACGCCGTCCAGACCGGCCGAGATCATCATCTCCGGCGCCAGGGCCGCGACGGCGCGGGCGTCGGCGTCACTATAGGTGATCAGTATGACCCGGTTCTGCGCGCCCGAACGCCGCACCTGGTCGATCACGGCGCGCGCCAGATCGACCGTGGTTGCGCCGTCCGCCGGCTTCAGATCCAGACTGGCGATGGCGCCCACGCGCCCGGCGGCGTCCAGCGCCTCGGCCAACGTCGGGGGCGCGGCGTCGGTCAGGGCGCCGTTCGAGGCCTTCAGCCGGGCGGCCTTGACCTGGGCCAGGGTCAGGTCGGCGACGCGGCCCCGCCCGGTCGTGGTCCGGTCCATGGTCTCGTCGTGCATCAGGACCAGATGGCCGTCCCTGGTCAGGACCGCGTCCAGTTCGAGGACAGCGCCCGGAATGGCCCGTCCGGTCGCCTCGATGGCGGCGATGGAGTTCTCGGGCTGGTCCATGGCCGAGACCGCCCGGTGCGCCGAGATGGCCACGCCGCCGTCCCTCACGCAGTCGAAATAGGCGGCCATGGCCGGTCCGCCCATCGGCGGCGGGCTAACCGGCGCGGCGCCGACGCAAGCCGAGGTGGACAGCAGCAGAATCAGGGCGGCGGCGGCGGGGATTCGGGTCATGGCGCACTCCGGCAAGGCGGGCGGACCTGACCCTGCGGCAATCATTGGGTCAAGAGGTCGGATCGCCCTTGCTCCGCAAGGCGCGCCGACGCATTTTGCCACAGCATTCCGTGGGGAGAGAATCAACGTGCAGGATCTGGCAGGCCCCGCGATCGGGACCTTGGCGCTGGTCGCGCTGGGCGGCTATCTGCTCGGCTCGATTCCGTTCGGCGTCGTGATCACCCGCGCCGCCGGCGCCGGCGACGTGCGCAACATCGGGTCCGGCAATATCGGCGCGACCAATGTGCTGCGGACGGGCCGCAAGGACCTGGCCCTGGCCACCCTGCTGCTGGACGCCGGCAAGGGGGCGGTCGCCCTGTTGATCGCGCGCGCCCTGTTCGACAGCGAGGTCGCGGGCGCCATCGCCGGCGGCGCGGCCTTCCTGGGCCACCTGTTTCCCGTCTGGCTGAAGTTCAAGGGCGGCAAGGGCGTGGCCACCTTCTATGGTCTGCTGCTGGCCGCCGCCTGGCCCCTGGGCCTGATGGCCGGAGCGGTCTGGCTGATCAGCGCCTTCGTCTTCCGCTATTCGTCGCTGGCGGCCCTGATCTCCTCGGCGACCGCGCCCCTGCTGGCCCTGCTGCCGCTCGCCGCCGTCGGCCTGCCGGTGGGCATGCCGATCCTGTGCCTGACCGTCTTCGCCGCCGTGCTGATCTGGGTTCGCCACCATCAGAACATCGCCCGGCTGCTGAAGGGCGAGGAACCGCGTATCGGGGCCAAGAAGGCGTGAGCCTGTCGGCGGACGAACGGTTCGCCCGGCTGCGGCTCGCCCGCACCGACCGCATCGGTCCCGTCGCCTTTTCCCAGCTGCTGGGCCGCTACGGCTCGGCCATTCGCGTGCTGGAGGTCCTGCCCGATCTGGTCCGCAAGTCCGGTGCTGCCTCCATTCCCCCGCCCGTCGCCAAGATCGAGCGCGAACTGACCGATGGTGAGCGGGTCGGCGCCCGCCTGCTGGTGCTGGGCGATCCCGACTATCCCGAGATGCTGGCGGCGCTGGATCCGCCCCCGCCGATCCTGTGGACCCGGGGTCGGGTCGAACTGCTGAACGCGCCCTGCGTCGCCATCGTCGGCGCGCGCATCGCCTCGGCCGGCGGACAGCGGATCGCGCGCGGCCTGGCGCTGCAACTGGGTCAGGCCGGCCATGTCGTCGTCTCGGGCATGGCGCGCGGCATCGACGCCGCCGCCCACGAAGGCGCCTTGGCGACCGGGACCGTCGCGGTTCTGGGCGGCGGTGTGGACGACATCTATCCGCCCGAACACGCCGACCTCTACGCCCGGCTGGTCGATCAGGGCTGCGTCGTGTCCGAAAGCCCGGTCGGCGCTCGCGCCCAGGCGAGAGACTTCCCCCGCCGCAACCGCATCATCTCCGGCCTGTCGCGCGGCGTCGTGGTGGTCGAGGCCGAGATCAAGTCCGGCTCATTGATCACCGCCCGGCTGGCGGCGGAACAGGGGCGCGACGTCTTCGCCGTGCCCGGCTCGCCGCTGGACCCGCGCGCCAAGGGTCCCAACGAACTGCTGCGCCAGGGGGCCATCCTGTGCGAGGGGATCGAGGATATCGAGCGCGCCTTCAACACCCTGCGCACCCTGCGCGCGCCGCCGTCGGAACCCATGGACTATGGCGAGGTGGACGACGCCTTCCTGGACCGGGTCGCCGCCCTGCTGTCCCCCACCCCGACGCCGCGCGACGAGATCGCGCGCGCCCTGAACGCCCCCATGGGCCAGGTCGCCGCCGCCCTGCTGGAACTGAGCCTGGCGGGCCGTGCGGAGCTGCTGCCGGGCGGTCTCGCGTCCATATAGTGAAGTCTCTTCCGGATTCGTCTTCGATCCGTGATAGTCACCCGATATTCCGCAAGTTTACGGGCGTCCGGCGGCCGGTGCATTGACACATGGCTCCGCTCCAACCACGTTCGCGCCCCTTCCCGAGACCGAACACGCATGAACCTCGTTATCGTCGAGAGCCCCGCAAAGGCCAAGACCATCAATAAATACCTCGGCTCCGGCTATGAGGTTCTGGCGTCCTACGGCCACGTCCGCGACCTGCCGTCGAAGGACGGCTCGGTCCTGCCCGACGACGACTTCTCCATGCACTGGGAGGCCGACGCCAAGGGCGCCAAGCGGCTGTCCGAAATCGCCGAGGCCGCCAAGCGCGCCGACCGCGTCATCCTGGCGACCGACCCCGACCGCGAAGGGGAAGCCATCAGCTGGCACGTGTTGGAGGTGCTGAACAAGAAGAAGGCACTGAAGGACACGCACGTCGAGCGCGTCACCTTCAACGCCATCACCAAATCCGCCGTCCTCGAGGCCATGGCCAATCCGCGCCAGATCGACATGGAGTTGGTCGAGGCCTATCTGGCCCGCCGGGCGCTGGACTATCTGGTCGGCTTCACCCTGTCGCCGGTCCTGTGGCGCAAGCTGCCGGGCGCGCGCTCGGCCGGGCGGGTCCAATCCGTCGCCCTGCGCATCGTCGTCGATCGCGAGATGGAGATCGAGAAGTTCAAGGCGCAGGAATACTGGTCCATCGAGGCCGATCTGAACGCCGACAGCCCGCCCTTCACCGCCCGTCTGGTCAAGCACGCCGGCAAGCGAGTGCAGCGTCTGGACATCAAGGACGAGGCGACCGCCGCCGCTGCGCGCGCGGCCATCGACGCCGGCGACTTCACCATCAACTCGGTCGAGAAGAAGCCCGTCCGCCGCAACCCGGCCCCGCCCTTCACCACCTCGACCCTGCAACAGGAAGCCTCGCGCAAGCTGGGCTTCAGCGCCCAGCGCACCATGCAGGCGGCGCAGAAACTGTATGAGGGCGTGGACGAGACCGGCGGCCTGATCACCTATATGCGGACCGACGGCGTCCAGACCACGCCCGAGGGCATCGCCCAGGCGCGAGAGGTCATCGCCAAGGAGTTCGGCCCGGCCTTCGTTCCTCAGGAACCGCGCTATTACAAGACCAAGGCCAAGAATGCTCAGGAAGCGCACGAAGCGATCCGGCCGACAAACATCGCCCGTCATCCGGACAGCCTGCGCCTCGAATCCGATCTTCAGCGTCTGTACGAGCTGATCTGGAAGCGGATGGTCGCCTCGCAGATGGAGGCGGCCCGGATGGACCGCACCACGGTGGAGATCGAAACCTCGGACGGCCTGACCGGCCTGCGGGCCACCGGCCAGGTGGTGACGTTTGACGGCTTCCTGGCCGTCTATGAGGAAGGCCGCGACGAGAAGCAGAAGGGCGCGGAAGAGGACGAGGGCGACGACACCAGCCGCCTGCCCGCGCTGAAGGAAGGCGCCAAGGCCAAGGTTGACGCCATCCGCACCGACCAGCATTTCACCGAACCGCCCCCGCGCTATTCGGAAGCCACCCTGGTCAAGAAGCTGGAAGAGCTGGGCATCGGCCGGCCGTCGACCTACGCCTCGACCCTGTCGACCCTGCGCGACCGCGAATATGTGCGGGTGGACAAGAACCGCTTCTATCCCGAGGACAAGGGACGGCTGGTCACGGCCTTCCTGGAACAGTTCTTCGCCAAGTGGGTCGAATACGATTTCACTGCGGCGCTCGAGACGCGTCTGGACGAGGTGTCGGCCGGCCAGTTGGACTGGAAGGTGCTGCTGCGCGAGTTCTGGTCGGACTTCCACGCCGCGACCCAGGCCGCCGGCGAACTGCGCACCACGGCCATTCTGGATGCGCTGAACGAGTCGCTGGGCGCCCATATCTTCCCGGCCAAGGAAGACGGGTCCGACCCGCGCGAATGCCCCCTGTGCCATCAGGGCCAGCTCAGCCTGAAGACCAGCCGGTTCGGCGCCTTCATCGGCTGCGAACGGTACCCTGACTGCAAATACACCCGTCCTGTCGCCAGCCCTTCGGCTGAAGACGGATCGGCGGAAAGCGGCGACCGCGAACTGGGGATTGACCCGGAGACGGGCCAGCCGGTGCAGCTGAAGATCGGCCGGTTCGGACCCTATGTCGAAATCACGCCGCCCGAGGGCGACAAGCCCAAACGCTCGTCCCTGCCCAAGGGCTGGTCGCCCGCCTCGCTGACGCTGGACCAGGCGCTGCGCCTGCTGGCCCTGCCTCGTGAAGTCGGGGTCCACCCCGAGGACGGCAAGATGATCACGGCGGGCCTGGGCCGGTACGGACCCTTCGTCCTGCACGCCGGCACCTATGCGAACGTCTCGGACATCGACGAGGTGTTCGAGGTCGGCCTGAACCGCGCCGTCGCCCTGCTGGCCGAGAAGCGCGCCGGCCGTCCCGGTCGCGGCGCAGCAACGGCCCCGCTGAAGGACCTGGGCGCCCACCCGGAGACGGGCGAGCCGATCCACGTCATGGCCGGCCGCTTCGGTCCCTACGTCAAATCGGGCAAGATCAACGCCACCTTGCCCAAGGGCGTGGCGCCCGAAGACCTGACTGTGGAAGACGCCCTGCCCCTGCTGGCCGCCAAGGCCGGGGCGGTGCCGAAGAAGAAGGCCCCGGCGGCCAAGAAGGCGGCTGCGCCGAAGAAGGCTGCTGCTGCTGCGAAGAAGCCGGCCGCCAAGAAGGCGCCGGCCAAGAAAACCAAGGCCAAGACGGAAGACTGACGTCCTTCTCCCCTTGCGGGAGAAGGTGGCCGAGCGAAGCGAGGTCGGATGAGGGGTCGGTCAGTGCATGACCGGCCCTTTTTCGTTGGAGATGGAGCAACCCCTCATCCGGCCCTACGGGCCACCTTCTCCCGCAAGGGGAGAAGGGATCAGTTGAGGGTGATCCGCCGCGCGCCCACGGGGATCGCCAGTTCGTCGCCGGTCCACCGCGCAGCGCGGCCGTCGATGCGCACCCGCTCGGGCCGCCCCTCCCCCGCGGACCATTGCAGCACATAGCCCCCCGGCGGCGTCGCCGCGCCGCCCAGGGTCAACACATAGGCCGCTCCCTGTTTGCGATAGGCGTAGGTGAGCGAGCCATAAGCGGTGCGCAGATCCTTCACCCCAACCCCCTCGGCCGTATCCAGCCAGGCCTGAGGCACGCCCGCCGCCAGCACCAGGGCGTGGTCGCGGTCCCGTTCGTAGGCGAACAGGTCCAGGGCCGAGCGGATATAGTCGGAGCTGATCCAGGCGTGCGGCATGTCGCCGATGAAGCGGGGCTCGCGCTTGTCGCGCCCCACCACCTCGGCCCAGCCGTTCCAGGCCTCGGGCCGACGGTCGGCCATCAGGAAGTCCAGCACCGCCAGGGCCCGGTCCTTCTGGCCCAGCCGCACATAGGCGCCGACCAGCCGCCATTCGTAGGGGGTATAGTCCTTCCAGGCCGTGCGATTGGTCAGACGGTTCTGGAAGTTTTCCCAATAGCGGTCGAAGGTTCGCGCCATGAGTTCGGGCGGGAGATTATCCTGCTCGCCCGACGGCGACAGGGCGATCGTGGTCGAGGTGGCGTCGAAATCGCCCCGGTCGGCGGCGCCCGCGATCCAGTCGATGTCGTGATGTTCGGCCGTCGCGACGATGGAGGCGCGAATGTCGGCGGCGAACTGATCCCGCGCGGCGGCGTAGCGGGCGGCGGCCTCGGCGTCGCCCAGGGTCTGGGCGATGAAGACCGCGTCCTTGTAGCCCAAGAGGCCCCAGAAATCGTCCCAATAGGAATAGGCCGCCTTGTCCGAATAGCCCTCGTGGCTGATCGTCGGCGGCAGCAGGCCGTACAGATGGCGCTGGTCGGGGGTCTGGAACTCAGGCGTGCGGGTGGAGGCGCGCAGCTCGTCCATATAGGCGACGGCCTTCTGCACCTGAGGCCAGACCTGGCGCAGCAGGGCCTCGTCGCCGGTGTAGCGGTATGTCTCGGCGGCCAGGAAGACGAACTCGCCGTGACTGTCGTTCTCGGGCACCGGATCGGCGCCGCGTGCGTCGACGCAGCACGGGACCTTGCCGTTCTCGAACACATAGGGGGCGTACCAGCGCAGATAGTCAGCCGAATGCTCGGCCATGCCCAGCCGGTTCAGCCCCTCGGCCATCATGGCCCCGTCGCGGATCCAGGAGCGGTTGTAGCTGCGGGTGCCGGGCTGGAGGATCGGCCCCTGACGCGACATCAGCATATGGGCCAGGGACGACTTCAACGCGTCCTCGATCCGCTGGGCGGCGGGCGGCAGGGTCAGGTCCACCCGGTCCAGCTTCTCGCGCCATTCCGCCGCCAGCGCCCGCTCGGCCTGATCCAGCGCGGCGACGCCCTGCCCCGCCTGCGGCGTCTCGCCCGCCAGCGGCGACAAGAAGCCGAAGGTGCGTGTCTCGCCGGGCTGGAGCATCACCTCATACAGCAGGGCGCCGGCCGGCAGGTCCGTGGGGTCGGAGACCATGACCGGTTCGCCGGCGGGCCGTCGCGCCGACGGTAGAATCAATGATTGAGGATCTACCCCTGCATCGAAGCTCGAGGCCGCGACGGCGTCCGGCGCGGTCAGGGGCTGGACCCGAACGTCGTCGTTCAGCGTCAGGCTCGCGCCGTCCCAGGCGATCCGCTCGACCGGCGCCACGCCGCCCGGAATGGCCAGGAACTGTACGGGTCCATTCACCTGCAAGGGTCGCGCCGTCAGGGCCAGGGTCAGGGTGCGGGGCCGATTGGAGGTGTTGGTCAGGTCATAGCGGCCCCACAGACGCGCCTGGTCCGGCGCGCCGTCGGCGAAGCTGGTGATCTTCAGCGTCCAGTCGTCGGCGGTCCAGGTCACGGACGGTATGGGCAGGTCGCCGTCCTTCAGCCCCTGTTCGACATTGACGTCGGCCCAGGTGATCAGCCGCCCGTTGTCGATGACGAAGGGTTCGATGCTGGGGCCGGCGCGGCGCAGTTCGATGGCGCCGTCCTCGCCGATCAGGCCGCTCTCGCCACCGCCGTCGACGCCGACCAGGGTCCAGTAGGGCTGTTCCCCGAAAAAGCCGCGTGGATAGAGGCCGCGACGGTTCTCCTTGGCCACCGCCTCCACAAAGGCCGTGGCGTCCTCGCCGAAGGCCAGGGGTTCGACCTCGATCTCAGTCAGCGCATAGGTCGTCGCCTGCCCTGCCCCCAGCCGCTGTCCGGCGCCGGACGAGCCGACCACGTCCGACGCGGGGACCGGCTTCAGCGGCTCCAGCCGCAGCCAGCGGGCGGTCGCCTCCGGCGTGCGCAGCCAGTCGACGCCGCCGTTCCCGCCCGTGACCGTCGCCAGCTCGCGCCAGTCCCGTCCGTCCGTCGAGGCGGAAATCCGATAGTCCGCCGCCGCCCCCCGCTCCCCCCAGCGCAGGGTCAGGCCGCCGAACTCGCGCTCGTATCCCAGGTCGAGGGTCAGGGCCGAGGGTTCGCCCACCGGCGGGGTCCAGGCCGTCTTCGGGTCCAGATCGACGGCGTTGGCGGCGGTCGTCTGCGGCCGGCCGTCGCCGGCGACCGGCTGCGGCGGCGCGACGGGATCGACCGGCAGGGCGCGCTGGCTCAGTTGGTCGATCTCGACGGCGCCCTTGCCGCCCTCGGCCGCCACCACGACGAACTCGACCCGTTCGGCGCGGCGCAGCACCGTCTCCGGGCTGGGGCCCCAGGCCTTGGACACCTGGCGGCGCTTGATCACGAACTTCGTCCAGCCGTCGGGGAAGTCGTAGCGGGCCGTCTGTTTCCACCAGACGTTCTCGGCTGAGGCGTCGGTCAGCTTGACCTCGAAGGTGTTGACCGGCCCGGCGCCGCGCACCCAGAAGCTGATCTCGTAATTGTCGGGCAGGTCGAACGGCAGGGGCCTGCTTAGCACCGCATAGCCGGCCTTGCCGTCGAAGTCGTAGTCGAGCCGCACGGCGCGGCCGTCATGCCCGGCGACGGCGGAGACGGCGGCGTGGACGTCGGTGGAGGCGCTGGCCTCCCACCGCGACGCGTCGTCCATGCTGTCGAGGACGCGCGTGTCCTGCGCGACGGCGGGGGCGGCCATGAGGGCGGCGCTGAGCGCGAGGATGGAGGTCAGGATACGCATTCGGATTACTCCAGTTTCCTCTGTTGCCGTCATCCTCGGGCTTGTCCCGAGGATCCATACGCCCGGTGTCGAAGGCGTGCGTCCCGTCCTCGACGGAGTCTATGGATCCTAGGCACAAGGCCCAGGATGACGGCGGTGGAGGGCTACAAGGATCACCCCTTCACGCTGCCCGCGAGCATGCCGCGGATGTAGTAGCGTTGCAGGGCGAGGAAGAGGATCAGGACGGGCGCGACTGTGACGACTGCGCCCGCCATCATCAGTTCGATGTCCTGCACGTGTTCGCGCGACAGGGCCGCCAGGGCGACCGGCAGGGTGTAGTTCGACTGGTCCGTCAGGATGATCAGCGGCCACAGGAAGTCGTTCCAGCTGCCCAGGAAGACGAACAGGCCCAGGGTGACGATGATCGGCTGCAGCGTCGGCAGGACGATGCGGCGGAAGATCTGGCCTTCGCTCGCGCCGTCGATGCGGGCCGCCTCCAGCATTTCGTCGGGAATGCTCAGCGCATACTGGCGCACCAGGAACAGGCCGAAGATCGAGGCCAGCCAGGGCGCCAGCGCCCCGGCATAAGTGTTCACCAGTCCCATCCCCTTCAGCATCAGGAACAGCGGCAGGGTGCCGATCTGGGCCGGCACCACCAGGGCGGCGACCAGCAGCTGGAACAGCCGTTCGCGCCCGGTGAACTTCAGCTTGGCGAAGGCGTAGCCGGCCGGGACGGTGAAGCTGAGCGCCAGGATCGTCGCCAGGGTCGCCAGGGCGAAGCTGTTCCACAGATAGCGGGCCATGCCCTGGTTCAGGAACAGGTCCTGATAGTGCTCCAGCGTCCAGCGCGACGGGACCAGGGGCGGCGGGAAGGTCGCCGCCTCACCGGTGGGCATGAAGCTGACCGACGCCATCCAGACCAGCGGGAACAGGACGATCAGCGCGATGAGCGCGACGGCGAGGTTGAGGAAGATCGAGCGGATTTTCACTGGTACGCCCCCACCCGCTTGGCAACGGCCAGCTGCACCAGGGTAATGGCCAGGATGCACAGGAACAGGACGAAGGCGACCGCGCTGGCGGAGCCCAGGTTCCACCATTTGAAGCCCTCTTCGTACATGAAGTAGAGCACCGTCACCGTGCTTTGGGCCGGGCCGCCTTGCGTCATCACATAGGGTTCGGCGAACAGCTGGAAGAAGCTGGCGACCGAGATGATCGAGACGAGCAGCATCGTCGGCGCGATGGCCGGCAGGGTGACATGGCGGAACTGCTTCCACGGCCCGGCGCCGTCGATGCGGGCGGCCTCGTACAGATCGTCCGGCACGGTCTGAAGCACCGCCAGGAAGATCAGCATATTGTAGCCGAAGATCTTCCAGACCACGAACATCAGGATGGCGGGGATGGAGGTCGAGGGCTGGCCCAGCCAGTCCACCGCCGGCAGGCCGATGCTCTCCAGCCCCCAGTTGATGACGCCGTAGCGGGTGTGCAGCAGATAGCGCCAGACCACGGCGGTGGCGACCAGGGTGGTGACATAGGGGGCGAAGAACATGACCCGCCAGATCGGCCGCCACTTCACCACCCGCGCATTCAGGATCACCGCCGCGGCCAGCGAGGCCGCAATGGACAGGGGCACGCCCAGGACCGCGAAGGTCAGGGTGTTCTTCATCGCCCCCCAGAACAGGGGATTGGTCATCAGCCGCTCGTAGTTCTGCAGGCCGACGAAACGCAGATTATCGAGGTTCGCCAGGGCGTAGATGTCGAAGTCGGTCAGGCTGAGCAGCAGGGCCGCGATCACCGGAAAGGCGAAGAACAGGCCGATGGCGATCATCGCAGGGGCGACGAAGGCCCAGGCTGCGCGCTCTCTGGCCGCGCGTCCACGCGACGGCTTCACGCGGGCCAATGTCGGATCGGCGACGGTCATACGGCCCTGCCCTGCTCCATCATCCAGCGGCGCTTCTCCAGCAGCCGGTCCGCCCGACGGTCGATCTCCGCTGCCGCAGTCTCGGGGGTATATTCGCCGCGCACCATGCGTTCGGCGACGATCTGCATCTCGGTCACGATCCGCTCCCACTCCGGAACCTTGGGCACGGCCTTGGCCCGCTCCAGCTGGCCGCGGAAGGGCGCCAGCATGGGGTCGCGCTCCACCTGGGCGATGTCCCAGGCGCTTTTCCGCGCCGGCAGATCGCCGACGATGGTGTTGAACCGGGCCTGGACGGCCGGCTCGGACAGATAGCGGACCAGGGCCCAGGCCGCCTCCTGATGCGGCGAGGACTTGAACACCGCCAGGCTGGACCCGCCCGGCGCCGAGGCGCCCAGGCCGTTCGGTCCCGGCACGCCGGCCGTGGCCCAGCTGGATTGAAACGACGCCGGCAAGCGGCTGCGGAAATCGCCCACGCTCCACGGGCCGGAGAAATAGAAGCTGAAATAGCCGCGCGCGAACTCGGTCCAGACGTTGGAGATCTGCGCCGCCGAAGCCAGGGGCGCCAGGCCCTCGGCGAACAGGCTGCGATAGAAGGCCAGGGCCGAGATGAAGCCGGGGTTGGAGAAGTTGCCGCGCGTATTGCGGTCACGCAGCAAGGGCTCCTCGGTCTGAAGGCCGAAGGTCAGAAGCTGCTCGAACTCGTTTAGGGGCAGCAGAATGGCGTAGTTGTCGCCGCCCGCCACGCGCTTGATCCCGTGCATGGCCCGCTTCCACTCGGCCCAGTCCCGGGGCGGGGCGCCGAAGCCGGCGCGGGCCAGAAGGTCGGTGCGATAAAACAGAAGCCGCGTATCGACGTACCAGGGCGTGGTCATGCCCCGGCCGGCCACCTCGTTGGTCTCCAGCACCGCCTCGAACTGATCGGTCAGCAGGTCGGCGGCGGCCGGCGGGGTCGGCGACAGGGCGCCGATGGCGGTCAGTTCCGACACCCAGGTGTTGCCGATCTGGCTGACGTCCGGCAGCGAGGCGCCGGCGTAGGCGGTCAGCAGTTTCTCGTGCGCCGCCGTCCAAGGCAGGGGCTGGACCGCGACGCGGACGCCGGGGTTGCGCCGCTCGAACTCGGGCATCAGCTGGCCCACCGTCCCGCCCTCATTGCCCATGGCCCAGAAGCGCAGCACCGTCTCGCCGTCACGACGCGGCGTGCAGGCCGCCGCCGCCCCGCCCGCCAGCAGCGCCAGGGCGCCCCGCCTGTGCGGGCCAGAGGTCATGCGTTCAGCCAGCCGCCGGTGAAGCCCGCCGTCTCCAGGGCCTTACGGATGTGCGGCTCGCCGCGCATGTAGCGCCAGATGAAGTCGGAGCGATGGTTCTCGGTCATGCCGACAATGGGGCCCTGGTCGATGCCCAGATAGTCGTCGGCGACCCAGCCCACGCCGTCAATGATCTTGCCGTGCTGCAAGGGCCCGTCGCGCTGGGTCAGGGTCGGGTTGAAGCTGTCGAGGAAGCCCCACTCAGTATAGATCCCCGCGCCGAACCGGCTCTTCATCGCCTTGATGCAGGGCACGACGATCTCGGGCGCGAAGGCGATGGAGCTGGCCGCCGCCGTGGGTGCGATGGTGCCGTCGTCGCGCTCGCCGGGACCGCGCGCCGAATAGCTGAAGAACTCGCGCTCGACCCCGTTGATCGTCTGCTTGAAATCGCCCGGCCCGTCGCAGGCCGTCAGGCCCCAGGTCTCGGACGAATAGCCGGCCCACTGGCCCGGATTGTCGTGGGCGTATTTCTGCTGGGCGTAGACGGCGCGGCGGCTGTTTTCGAAATAGTCCAGATACTCGCCCATCTGGGCCGTCTGGCCCCGCATCCAGGCGTCCTGGATGCCGCGGAAGTCGACGTACATATGGCTGTACTGGTGGCCGAAGATCGGCGCGAAATTCAGGTGCCAGCTGCCCCAGCGGTCGGTCCAGCTCTGGTCATAGCTTGCGGCCCACTCATGCCAGACGTTGACCGAGACCGAATGGGTCGGGCTGCCGATGGCCAGGAGCAGCAGCAGCATCCCCTCGTTATAGACATGCCAGTCGGACGGGATGAAGCCGCTCTCCGGATGCCAGCCCATGGTGATCCGGTTGTCGCGCACGACGGCCCAGTCCCATTCGATCCGCTCGTACAGGGCCTGGACCCGGCTGCGGATCTCGACCTCGTCCGGATGGTCGCCGTCGAAATAGCGGGCGGCGAACAACATGCCGGCGATCAGCAGGGCCGTATCGACGGTCGACAGCTCGTTGGTCCGGTAGCGAAGCCCGGTCTCCATATCCAGGAAATGATAGAAGAAGCCCTTGTGCCCCGCCGTGCCGGTCGGCTCCGGTCCCTGGGGCAGGCTGTAGAAATAGCGGACGGTGGTCAGGGTGCGTTCGCGCGCCTCGTCCCGGCTCATCCAGCGCCGCTCGACGCCGATGGGCCAGCAGGTCAGGGCGAAACCGACCGCAGCGATGGAGCAGAAGGACGGCGTGGGCCAGCGATCGGGCGTCAGGCCGGTGCGCCGGTCCGTGACCTTCTCGAACCAGCGGAAGGTGCGTTCCTGAAGCTCGTCGATCTCGCGGTCCAGCCGCAGGGGGCGCCGTTGCGTGCCGTTGACCGCGCCGCTTCCCTGCTGAGCCGCCTGCTCCTGTTGCGCCGCCGCCGGCCCCGCGACGACGCCGCCCACCGCCAGGGCCGCAGCCCCCGCAGTGGTTCGCATCAGGAAGTTCCGGCGGTTCATGGGCACGCTCACTGGGTCTGTATCAAGAAGAAGGCCGCCTCCCGCGCAAGCGGAAGGCGGCCCAGGCTCAGGGGGAGTTAGAAGGAGTAGCGCAGACCGACCTGGAAACTGCGGGTCGGCAGGTAAACCTCGGTGCCCGCGCCGTAGCGCGCGCTATTGAAGCCTGTGTCGAAGGATTTGTAGTTGGTGAAGTTGAAGATGTTGATCGCGTCGGCGATCAACTCAACCCGCTGTCCGCCGAAGACGTCGAAGCCCTTGGTCAGGCGAAGATCGATCTGGCGGTAGGCGAAATTCAGCCCCGGCAGGAAGGCGCGCTTTTCCGGATTGCCCGCGTTCCAGCAGATATTGGGGCCGGTGCTCGGCGCACTGGGGCAGTCGTTGATGTTATAGGGCAGGCCCGAACCTAGGGTGACGATGCCCGACAACAGGAAGTCGGCGGGTAGGCCCAGGGTGCCGGACGCCACAATCCGGTGACGTTCATCCGTAGACGAACGATATTCAGGCGACAGCTCTGGCGTGTTGTAGTCGAAGTCAAATGCGCCGTAGCCGTTGTCGCGGCTGCCGTTCTGGGTCGCATCCATGTAGGTATAGGCGAGGTTGAAGCCCCAGCGATCTGCAGAGTTATACGGCTTGTCAGCGGTCAGATAGATCGCCTTGTAATCCCGCTCCTTGTCCGTGTTCTGGAAGAAGATCGTGTTGCGGAACTGAGAATAGCCGACCGAAGTCGGGCTAGGCCCGTTAAATCGGCCACCTGTCTCGGTCAGTGCGTTGGCGATGTACCAGGCCGACTCTCCCTCGGTATGACCGGCGGCGAAGGTCAAAGCGGTCTGCCAGCGTCCAAACTTCTGACGCACGCCGATATTGAATTGGTCGGTGCGAGGCGGCTCGAAATCGTTCTTGACCAGGAAGACTTCCCCAGCTCCGGGGCTGGCGGCCAGCAGAGGATCCAGGCCTTCAGGGGTCAGATACGCAGGGTTCCAGGCGATCGTTTCCTGTCCGCCGGCTGGACCACCGGTGTTGGAGAAGTAGATGGTCTTGTTGAACTGGAACGGCTTGAATCGTTCATCAAAGGCGAAGTTGAAGCCAATACGGTCGTAATAGCGGCCGGCGCCGCCGAAGATCACCGTCTGCTCGTCGCCAAACACGTCATACGAGAAGCCGAAGCGCGGTTGGAACGCCCCCTTGAAAGCCTTGCGATCGCCGTCCGACACGTAGTCCGACGGGTTGAAATAGGAGGGGAAATCGTAGTTCGGCAGGTTCTGGATCGCCGCCAGCATGTCCCGAATGGAGTCAGGCGTACGGTAGTCATTGTTAACGGCGTTGTCTTCGTAGTCCCAACGGATGCCGAGGTTGATTTCCAGCTTGTCCGTAATCTGCCAGTCGTCCTGTATATATAGACCCAGGACGTTGTTATCGACATCGGCCGGCGGGACGGCGACGCCCAGGTTCACGGCGACGGGGACCGTTCGGCTGCCGTTGATCTCGGAGCGGCCCTCGATGTCGTAGATGAAGGTCGGATTGCGTCCGAAATCCTTCTGTACGAAGTAGTTCTGCATCGAATATTTCGCACCCATCTTGATGGTGTGCGTACCCATCCATTCCAGGTCCGGAATAGTCAGGTCGTTGCGGATCGTCGTGCTCTTCTGCTCCAGGAATTGGGCGTCAGCCCGCCCGCCAGCCGTGAAGACCGTGGAGTCGCGGTTATTGACGTTGTACTGGAATCCAAGCGTGCTTGGATCATCCTGATCGTCGGGAACATCATCGCGGAAGATGACGTACTCTCGGCCATAGTCCGAGCCATTGATCACAGACTGTTCGTAGCTCGACTTCAGATAATCAATCGAGAACTCGTTCAGGAAGTGCGTGCCTTGGAACTGGTGGCGCAGATTGAAGGCCTGGGTTTCCCCATTGTTGCGGGCCGCACGGCTGGGCGCGTTCTGGCCGCCGGCGCCGCGGATGTCCTCTTCCGTCTTGTACTCGGTGCTGAGTTCGACGCGCTGACGATCATCGACCTGCCACGACAGCTTGCCGAAGAAGACGTCCTGTTCATAAGGCGTCGAGACGGTGCCAAGATCGCCCGCGAAGAAGTCGTTGTACTCGGTGCGGTTCAGGAAGGACTGAGAGATGCGGTCCTCATCCTTGCGCTCATAGGCGCCGAAGAAATGGAGCCGATCCTGGATGATTGGACCGCCCAGGCTGGCGCCGTACTGCAAGCGCTTGACCGGGGCCTTCTCGGCGCCGCGGCGCTCGGAAATCTCGTCCTGAGCAACCCAGTCCGGGTCTTGATAGAAGACGAAGGCGTCGCCGTGGAACTCGTTGGTGCCCGAGCGGGTCACGGCGGTGATGATGGCCGAACCGGCCTGTTCATACTCAGCCTTGAAGTTCTGGCTGATGACGCGGAACTCCTGCACGGCGCCCTGCGGGAAGGGCGTGCCGCGGCTGTCGTCCTGGCCGGCGACGCCGCCGTCGTTGATCAGAGACTTGCGGTTCTGGCCATCGATGAAGACGTTGATGGCCTGGGCCGTCTGGCCGCCGGCCGAGATGGTCCGTTCCGTGTCGTCCTCAGTCACGCGCAGGCCGGGCGCCAGGGCGGCGAAGTTCAGGAAGTTACGGCTGATCTGCGGCAGGTTGTTGATCTGCTGCTGGGTGACGTTGGTTGCGACCTCTGGCGTGCGCACTTCGAACACCCGACGACCGGTGACGACGATGTCGCCCAGTTCGGTCGCGCCCGAATCCGATGCAGCGGTGGTCGGCGCGGCTACGTCCAGGTTCAGCGTACCGACCTGTCCCAGCGAAAGGGTGACCGTCTCTTCAGCAGTTTGACCATCGTCGCTGGTCACTTGGACGCGATAGGTGCCTGGGCGCAGCCCTGAGAAGACGTAACGGCCGTCCGCTCCGATACGGGCGCGAGTGACATAGCCGGTCGAAACCTCAGTCGCGGTGACGGCGCCGCCAGCTTCGGCGGTCGGTCCGTCATATACGGCGCCACGAAGCGTGGTGGTGGCGTTTTGCGCCGTCGCCGCGCCGGCGAAGCCTGCGGTGATGGCGAAGGCGGATACGGCGGCCAGGGCCGCGCTACGCGTATTGAACTTGATCATCCTGATGTCCCCTCCTGATGGGTCCGATTCACGACAGCGACGCAGCCGTCTGATCGGGGTTTGACCCGGCGGTTGCGGCCGCCGCGGTGGATTGACGAACGACCAGGGCCGGTCGAACGATTTCACAAGCGGTGTCCGCCTCGGCGTTCGCGCCGGCCTGGACCAGGCCGATGAGGCGTTCGACGCCCCGGCGACCCATTTCCGCAATATTCACTCTGAGCGTGGTCAGCGTCGGCCGGACCAGGGCGGCCAGCGGCACGTCGTCGAAGCCGACCACCGCCACGTCCTCGGGGCAGCGCACGCCCGCCTCCTGGAAGGCCAGCAGGGCGCCCAGGGCCATCATGTCATTGGCCGCGAACACCGCGTCCGGGCGCTGGTCCAGCGCCATCAACTGTGTGGCGGCGCGATGCCCGGCGGCCTGGGTAAAGTCGCCCTCGACGATGATCGGATCCTGGCCGACCAGGGCGCTGGCGTAGCCTTCGGCGCGGATATCGGCTTCCAGGTTGCCGGCGGCGCCCCGGATATGGGCGATGCGGCGACGACCGGTGGCGATCAGATGTTCGACCGCCGCCACGGCGCCCCCGTGGTTGTCCACAGCGATCGCCGGCCGGCCGCCCTCGTCCAGACCGCCGTTCATGACCAGCACCGGAGTCCGGCCCGCCACGTCGGCGGCCAGATTGGCGGCCCGCACATGGGGCGACAGCACGATCATGCCGTCGACCCGGCCCCGCATCGACCGCAGCGCCGCCATGGTCTCTTCGGTGTCGCCGTGGGAGCTGGAGACGATCAGGTGCTTGCCGTGCGCCCGCGCGGCCAGGTCCATGCCGCGGATCAGTTCGGAGAAGAACTCGCCGTACAGGTCCGGCAGGATGACCCCGATGGTGTCCGTCCGGCTGGTGGACAGGCTGCGCGCCCCGACATGGGGGACGTAGTGAAGATGCGCGACCGCATCCAGCACCCGCTGGCGCGTGGTTTCGGTGATGGCGTCCGACCCGTTCAGCACGCGCGACACCGAGGCCACGGACACCTTGGCCCGTTCGGCGACGTCGCGGATCGTGGCGGCCTTGGCGGCGGGCGCACGTCCGTTCACGGCTGATGAGGCGGCGATATCCAAGTGTTTCCCTCTGAGCGTCATCGCGCCAGCCTTCTTGTCGAAGGTCTGTCGATAACCTGATGTAATCGGTTACATGACACAGGAGCAATGTCGGCCGCAAGCGGCGCAATGTCGCTTTGTGTCGATTTCTGGCCCGCCGGCGCCCGCGCCTCGCCTGATGACCACCGGATCGAGCCGGCGTCCGCCCAAAGGCGCTGAATGACCATCAAATGGATTCAGCGGTTGATAACTACTACATATAGTGGCGCGCCTTGATGGATCGCCGTAATCTGGTGGCAGGCTTACCGGGAGATGCGGCCCATGCGCTTTCAATCCGGCTTCGTGGATCTGGCCCGCCGGGTCACGATGGAGACCCGCGCTGTCGAGCGCGCCGCCACAGTCCAGGAGATCACGGCGCCGGCCGCATGGTCGGACGCCCGGATCGAATCCTGGCTGGACTGGAGCGAATCCCTGGTCCCCGACCTGTCCCCGACCGGCGGCTGGCTGAACGGCGCCGTCGACGCCTGGGCCGAACGCCTGGCCGGCCGGGGCCTGGCCGAGGGCGTCTTCACCGATCGGGCCGAGGCCTATGTCTTCGCCGCCGAACTGGCCGCCACCATTCAACTGGGCCTGGCCTCGCCTGTGGGCGCGCCCGAGGCTGGCGCAGGCTCCGCCGACATTCTCGACCTGTCCGATCCCGCCGCGCCGGCCCATCTGGCCGAACACCGCGCCGACCGCATGACCGCCCGACTGGCGCTGCAGTCGGCCGAGGCCCTGGCCGACGCGCTCTGCGCCGTCGCCGACGCCGTGGACCGCTGCGAGGGACCGGACGGCCACCGCGCCGATCCGTCGCGCAACCCCGCCCTCGGCCGCGCCCCCGCCACCGCGCGGCGTCGCCGCCACACCGACGCCGACACCCCGCGCGCCGCCGATGGCGCA
>NZ_JMQR01000056.1:0-21126 GCF_000698025.1 Brevundimonas sp. EAKA
CCGCCCCCCTCCCCCGCAGGGGGAGGGAGAGGCCTGTGGCTCACCACGCCCTGAAATGCTTCGACAGCTTCAGGCCCTGGTTCTGATAGTGGCTGCCGCTCTCGCCATACAGGCGGCTGGGGCGTTCGGTCAGGGGTTCGTAGACCAGGCGGGCGACGATCTGGCCGTGTTCCAGCAGGAAGGGGGTGTCGTGGGTGCGGACCTCCAGCACCCCCTTGGACCCCGCGCCGTGCGCCTCGTCCGTGCCGAAGCCGGGGTCGAAGAAGCCGGCGTAGTGGACGCGGAACTCGCCCACCGACGGATCGATGGGGGTCATTTCGGCGGCCTGATCGACCGGGATCTCGACGTCGTCGGACGAGGCCAGGATGTAGAACTCGCCCGGATCCAGCAGCAGTTCGCCACGGCGCAGCGTCAGCGGCTCCCAGAAGTCGCGCGGGTCATGGCCGTCGATATGATCCAGATCGACCACCCCCGCATGACGACGCCCCCGGAAGCCGACGATGTCGCCGCCTTGCAGATCGACGCCGACCGAGCGGGTCTCCAGCTTGGGCGGATCGCCGGCCTTGAGCCTGAGTTGGTTCAGCCGGGTGCCGGGCCGCACCAGGATGGAGAAGGTCTGGGGCGCGACCTCCATATAGAGGGGGCCGTCATAGCCCTCGGCCACATCGTCGAAACTGGCGCCCTGATCGGTCAGCAGGCGCACGAAGACATCGACCCGGCCGGTCGAGCTCTTGGGGTTGGCCCGCGCGATCAGGCCCTGGGGCAGGTTCAGCCGCTCCTGCAGCCGCACGATATAGACGCAGCCCTTTTCCAGGACGACCCCGGCGTCGGTGATCTCAATGGCGTGCATGGCCACGTCGGCGATCCGTTCCTCGACCTTGCGCCGACCGGGCAGGAAGGAGGCGCGGACCCGCCAGGCCTGGTCCGACAGGCGCAGGTCCAGGCTGGCCGGCTGGACCTGGTCATGATCGAACGGGGTGTCGGACGTGATGGCGCCCGCAGCGATCAGCGTCTCGATGGACTGGGCGGGCAGGATGCCGGGACGGGGCGCTTGGAAGAAACTCATGGCGTCTGTCTCACACGGTTTTCGCGGCTTGTCTCCAAGTCGCGCTTGCAGCCCGCGCGCGGCGGGGCGAGCATATAGCCCATGCACGATGGTCCTGCCTATACCGCCGAAACCAACGGCATCCTGATCCGGGTCCGGCCCAGCTATCTGGCGGGCCAGTCGGACCCCGACGAGGGCCGCTGGGTCTGGGCCTATCAGATCGAGATCGTGAACCTGACGGGATCGGCGGTGCAGCTGATGGCGCGCCGCTGGACCATCACCGACGGTCACGGCCATGTCGAAGAGGTGCGCGGCCCCGGCGTGGTGGGCGAACAGCCGGTGATCGAGCCGGGCGCCAGCTACGCCTACGCCTCGGGCTGTCCGCTGCCGACCGACAGCGGGTCCATGGTCGGCGCCTATTATATGACGGACGCGGACGGCCGCAGCTTCGAGGCCGAGATCCCGGCCTTCTCGCTCGACACGCCGGAGGCGCGGCGGGTGTTGAACTGAGGTCTATATAGTTTACGATTCAGCGGGATATTTCCGCCGCAGCAGGCGCACTCTCGCTCTGCGAACGGGCGGCGTCAGGGAGATGACGACGCCGACGAGACTGGCGGCCAGCCCGACAAATCCTGAGACCATAAGATCGTGCGTCAAGCCAAGCGCGGCGGGAAATCCAAGCGCGGCCGGAAGGGCGGCTCCAACGACGATGACGCGGTCCGGTATGCTCATGACGCCAACCTGCCGTCGTCCGCTGAAGAACTCGCTAACGCCCGCCTGTGGCTCTCTACAACCAGTTGGGACGTTTCTGATGGAAGCACCGCAACCAAGGCGGATGGGGCTGCGTCAACCCGGATGAACCGCAGCCCCGCCCCCTGAAGTCTCGCCGGCCGCTTGCGCAGGCCGGCGAGGGGGAAGTCGGCTCCCTAGAGAGCATCTCTTTGTGGCGCTATGTTCGCGACGCGGTCGCCCACGGCTTGAGCGCATTCGTGCGCTCCCGCGCGAAGCGCCGCGCTCAAGTAGCGCGAAGCGCGATAGCGCCTCTTAGATGTATCTACGCAGGCTGCGGGCCAGGTCCGAACCGCTTTCCTTGGCGCCGCGACGGACTTGCGGCTGGTAGGCGACGCGGGCGTGTTCGACGCAATAGACGCCTTCCGAGGCGCGGCGGCCGCAGAAGCTGAACTCGCGCGAGGACGGGTCGCCGATCGGCCATTTGCACATATGCGCGCCCAGGGTCATGACCGTGGCCGTGCCCGGCAGGTCCGGGATCGGGGCGGCCGGGGGCGTCGGCGGGACCGGCTTGGACGAGACGGCTTCCAGGCGGCGCGGAGCCGAAGCCTGGGGCGCCTGGGCCGGGGTCGCGGTCGGGGCGGCCGGACGCGGGCGGGTGGTGCGGAAGCTGGTCGCGGTGCGCGCCGGCTGCGACGGAGCGGCCCGGCCCGACAGGCCCAGACGGTGCACCTTGCCGATCACGGCGTTGCGGGTGACCCCGCCGCCCAATTGTTTGGCGATCTGGCTCGCGGACTGGCCCTCGAGCCAGAGCTTCTTCAGCGCGCCTACGCGGTCGTCGGTCCAGCCTGCGGTCATGCCACCCTCAGCGAGTTTGGATTCAATATCTAGGTCCAGGCTCCCCCTCCGGGGTCTTGACCTACCACTAATCGTAAACCAGCCATTAAGAGACGCAAGATGTGCGAATCAACCGTCCACAGAAACCAGATATTGAATCTTCGTTAAGGTTAAGACGGGTTCGTCAGGCGTGACGCGTGAATCGTGGGTCGGCGAAGGTCACGATTCACCAATCACGAGTCACCCCGACCTTGCGAAGCCAGGCCTCAGAGCGCATCTGGCGGCCATGACCGAGACCACGCCCGACCTGATCTCCACCCGCCCCGCCGGACTGCCGCAGCCGCGACGCTACCCGGGGATCAACTGGATCGGGGTGCAGACCCTGTATCTGCGCGAGGTGCGGCGGTTCTGGAAGGTGGGGGCCCAGACGGTGGCGGCGCCGGTGGTGACGACCCTGCTCTATATGCTGGTCTTCGTGGTCGCGCTTCAGGGCGCCCGGCCGCCGCTGCACGGCACGCCCTTCGCCCTGTTCGTGGCGCCCGGCCTGATCATGATGGCGGTGCTGAACAACGCCTTCGCCAATGCCTCGTCCAGCCTGATCCAGGCCAAGATCATGGGCACGGCCACCGACTTCCTGACCCCGCCGCTCAGCCCGCTGGAGCTGACGATGGGCTTCACCCTGGGCGCCGCGACGCGCGGGGCGGTGGTCGGTCTGGTCACGGCCCTGTGCGTCCTGCCGTTCGCGCCGCTCGGCGTGGCCAATGTCTTCGCCATCGTCTGGTTCGCCCTGGCCGCCAGTTTCATCATGGGCATGACCGGGATTCTGGCGGGCCTTTGGAGCGAGAAGTTCGACCATCTGTCGGCGGTCCAGAACTTCATCGTCATGCCCATGACCTTCCTGTCGGGCACCTTCTATCTGGTCGACAACCTGCCCGAGCCGTTCCGCTCGTTCAGCCGCTACAATCCCTTCTTCTATCTGATCGACGGCTTCCGCTACGGCTTCATCGGCCATGCCGAGAGCAACCTGACGGTCGGCGTGATCGGTTCGGCCGTGCTGATGGTCGTCATGGGAGTCGTCTGCTGGCTGGTGTTCCGCTCGGGCTGGCGTCTGAAGAGCTAGCGCGCCGGAAGCAGCCCCGCCATGGCGTCCAGATAGGCGACGAAGGCGGTCCGGCCCTCTTCGGTCAGCCGGGCCTCGGTCAGGGGCTTGCGGCCGACGAAGCTCTTGGTCACGGCGACGAAGCCCGCCTCCTCCAGCTTTCGCAGATGGACCGACAGATTGCCGTCGGTCGTCTGCAACCGGGCCTTCAGCGTGTTGAAATCCGCCGCCTCGGCCCCCGACAGATAGGCCATGATCCCCAGCCGGATCCGCCCGTGGATCACCTCGTCGATCCGGCTGATATCGAAATCATCCGTCATCAGACGATCTCCGACGGTTCCTGCCGCATCAGGATCAGGCCGGGAACAAAGGCGACGGCGACGAGGACGACCGTGAAGATCAGATAGATGGCCGGACTGTCGATGAACCAGGCCACGCCGACGGCGCCCGCATAGGACAGCAGGGCGGTCAGGGACATCCAGCGCGCCCCGCTCATGGCCGCGCCGACCATCCAGGCCGAACCATAGGCCACCAGCACCACCGTCGGCATGACCGACATCCAGCCCCAGTCCCCGCTCTTCACCGAAAGCGCGACCAGGCCCAGCCAGGTGACGAAAATGCCGTAGCCCACGCCAGACCAGGCTGCGCCCACCGCACGATTGCCGGAAGACTGGCTGCCCGGCCGACCCTTCTGTTGGCCGATCAGCACGACTAGGGCGATGGCGAAGACAATCCCCGCCCCGATCCACAGCCAGAGCTGCGCCCACGGATTGACGTCGATCACCCCAGATTGAATGGCCCACTGGCCGATGTTCGCCGTGCCGAAGATAAGAGCCGCGGCGACGAGAAACCGTCCCGCCAGCAACGGCGCGTGCCGCCCCTCGTGGGCCAAGGCCCGCATATAGGCGATGTCGTCCTGAATAGTCTGTGCGTCGCGCGTCATGGCGCCCTCCTCCTGAAATCCGAGGATCACAGGGTGTACAATGCGCTTTGGTTTGTAAAGTTCTTTTTCGCAGACCCTTTGCCGCCGACTTTTCGACGCCAGCGACGAAAAGATCTTCCCCCGCTTGCGGGGGAAGTGTCAGGCCGTGGCGCGAAGCGACACGCCTGACGATGGGGGAAGTCTTGCGTCTGAGTTGGACTTCCCTCTCCGTCGCTGGATCGCTGCGCGATCAACGCGCCACCTCTCCCGCAAGCGGGAGAGGGTCTTTCGTGCGACGCCCTTATCTTTCGTACGACGCCCTTAACGGAACGGCGGCTCGTCGAAGGCGCGGAGTTTGCGGGAGTGCAGGCGCGAACCCTCGTTCCGCATCAGGTCCACCGCCTGGATGCCGATCTGCAGGTGTTCCGAGATCGAGCCTTCGTAGAAGCGGTTGGCCTGGCCCGGCAGCTTGATCTCGCCGTGCAGCGGCTTGTCCGAGACGCACAACAGGGTGCCGTAGGGGACGCGGAACCGGTAGCCCTGGGCGGCGATGGTGGCGCTTTCCATGTCGATGGCGACGGCCCGGCTCTGGTTGAAACGCAGCGCCGACTTCGAATAGCGCAGTTCCCAGTTCCGGTCGTCGGTCGTGACCACCGTGCCGGTGCGCAGGCGCAGCTTGACCTCGTCGCCGGGCATGCCGCTGACCGACTTGGTCGCATCGTACAGGGCGCGCTGGACCTCGGCGATCGAGGGGATCGGAATGTCCGGCGGCAGGACCGCGTCCAGCACATGGTCGTCGCGCAGATAGGCGTGGGCCAGCACATAGTCGCCGATGGTCTGGCTGGCGCGCAGGCCGCCGCAATGCCCGATCATCAGCCAGACATGCGGGCGGGTGACGGCGAGGTGGTCGGTGATGGTCTTGGCGTTGGACGGGCCGACGCCGATATTGACCAGGGTCACGCCCTTATGGCCCGGCGCGGTCAGGTGATAGGCCGGCATCTGGTGCTTCTTCCAGGCCGTGTCGCTGATCGAGGCCTCGGGATTGGGCGTGTCGCGCGTGATCACCACCCCGCCGGCGCAGGACAGGGTCTCATACGGCGTGCCCGGCGTCTGAAGCTGCTCGATGGCCCAGCGCACGAACTCGTCGACGTAGCGATTATAGTTGGTGAACAGGACATAGGACTGGACATCGTCCACCGCCGTGCCGGTGTAGTGCCGCAGCCGCGCCAGCGAGAAGTCGGTCCTCAACCCGTCGAAATGAGACAGGGGGAAGTCGCCGCCCATGTCGAACAGGCCGTCGGCGATCTCGTCGCCGATATGGGCCAGGTCCGTGGTCGGGAACCAGCGCGCCAGGGCCGCCGTCATCGACCGGTCCAGCGCGACCTCAAGCCCGTCGGTCACATAGGGGAAGGGGATTTCCTGCTTCGAGATCCCGACCTCGAAGGTCGCGGCGTACTCCTGCTCCAGCAGGCCCAGCTGTTCGGTCAGATAGGGGCGGAACAGGTCCGGCCGCGTGATCGTGGTGGCGTAGGTTCCCTGTTTCGACAGCCGGGCGTAGGCGCGCGGCTCCAGGTCCTGGGGACGGTCCCCGTCCCAGCGGATGCGAAGTTCGGGATAGGCGAACACCCCTTCGGCGCGTTTCAGCGGATCGGGCCGCGCGCCGGTCTCGACGAAATCCCGCACGGCGTCGCGCAGGTTGGTCACGGATTGGGTGTAGAGGGTTTCGAGGCGGTCCAGCGCCGCCTGTGCTGTCATCTGTTCTGTCATGACTTCCTCTAGCGAAGCTTCGTGACAATGGCGAGGCGTTGCGGCTTCAATCTCGATTTCGCTGCATTGCAGCAATTTATGACGCCTGCGCGGTTGCGGTTCGGGCGATTGCCGGGCATCTGCCGGGCATGTCCGCCGCACCTGCCTCGCCGCCCGCCCAGCCCGCCAGGAAGGAGCCCGGCTTCGTCGAGTTCGTCTGCCTGATCGCCCTGATGATGGCGCTAAACGCCCTGGCGATCGACTCGATGCTGCCGGCCCTGCCGCACATCGGCGCCGACCTGAACGTGGCGACCGACAACGACCGCCAGTGGGTGGTGACCGCCTATCTGCTCGGTTTCGGCGGGGCCCAGCTGTTCTACGGCCCGCTGGCGGACCGGTTCGGGCGCAAGCCTGTCCTGCTGTTCGGCGTCGGCGTCTATGTGGTGTTCAGCCTGCTGGCGACCCTGGCGCCCACCTTCGACATGCTGATCCTGGCGCGGATCGGCCAGGGCCTGGGCAGCGCCTGCACCCGCGTGCTGGCCGTCTCCATCGTGCGCGACCGCTACGAAGGCCGCACCATGGCCCGGGTCATGTCCTTCAGCTTCCTGGTCTTCCTGGGCGTGCCCATCCTGGCGCCGTCGCTGGGGCAGTTGATCATGCTGGTCGGACCGTGGCGCTGGATCTTCGCGGGCCTGGGCCTGATCGGCGTGGGCCTGATCGTCTGGGCGTCGCTTCGTCTGCCCGAGACGCTGAAGCCCGAGGATCGGCTGCCGATCCGGGTGAAGCGCCTGACCTCGGCCTACAGGACCGCCCTGACCGACCGCACCGCCGTCGGCTACACCCTGGCCATGACGGCCATCACCGGGGCGCTGTTCGGCTTCATCAACTCGTCGCAGCAGATCTTCTCCGACGTCTTCGACGCCGAGGCGGCCTTCCCGGCCGTCTTCGCCCTGATCGCCGGCGGCATCGCCGTGGCCTCGATCGTCAATGCGCGGCTGGTGGTCCGGCTGGGATCGCGCAAGATCTCGCACACGGCCCTGATCGGCTTCACCGCCATTTCGGCCATCCACGCCGCCGTGGCGATCAGCGGGCATGAATCGATCTGGACCTTCGCCGTGCTGCAGACACTGACCATGTTCTGCTTCGGCCTGATCGCCGGCAACTTCGGCGCCATGGCCATGGAGACCATGGGCCATATCGCCGGCACCGCCGCCTCGATCCAGGGCTTCGTCTCCACCATCTTCGGCTCGCTGCTGGGTTTTGCGGTGGGTCAACAGTTCAACGGCACCACCGTGCCCATGGTGCTGGGCTTCACCGTCTTCGGCCTGATCGCCCTGGCCTGGGTCCTGTTCGCCGAACGCGGCCGGCTGTTCCGATCGCATCACGCGCCCGGCGCGACGGCGCACTGAGGCTTTACCGACCGCAGGCTTGATCTTTTCGACGTTTCCGCGCGTTCTCCGGCCAACCCCTCTGGTCAGCCCCGGAAAGCCTCGATGAAGCGCAAAGCCTTCGGTCTCGTCTCCGCCCTCGCCCTTGCTTCGGTTCTCGGCCTCGGCGCCTGTTCCACCCCGACCGGAGGAACCGCGTCGATGACGCCGCCCGCCATCGCCCCCCCGCCCGGCCCCGACGCGGTCGACAGCCACACCTACGCCCGGCCCGAGATCGCCCGCGTCGTCGACGTGGCCCTGGACCTGACCGCCGACTTCAACGCCAAAACCCTGTCGGGGACGGCGACGCTGGACATCCTGGCCGCCCCCGGCGCCAATGAGGTGATCCTGGACATCCGCAACCTGGACATCCAGGACGTGCGCGACGCCTCAGGGCAACCGCTGCGCTATGTCGTCGGCGACAATGACGCCATCAAGGGCCAGCCCCTGACCGTCTATTTCCCGGCCTTCGCCGCCAATGAACGGCGCAAGATCACCGTCCGCTATTCGACCCGTCCCGACGCGGCGGCCCTGCAATGGCTGTCGCCCAGCCAGACGGCGGGCGGTCAGAAGCCCTATCTGTTCAGCCAGGGCCAGGCCATCCTGACCCGCACCTGGGTTCCGACCCAGGACAGCCCCGGCATCCGCCAGACCTATTCGGCCCGCATCACCGCCCCGGCCGACCTGACCGTGGTCATGAGCGCCGACCAGCTGACGCCCAAGGGCGAAGCGGCGGCGAATGGCATGAAGACCTGGCGCTTCCGGATGGACAATCCGATCCCGCCCTATCTGATCGCCATCGGCGTCGGCGACATCGCCTTCGCGCCCTTCGACGAACGGACCGGCGTCTGGACCGAGCCCAGCCGCCTGCGCGCCGCCGCCGCCGAACTGGAGCCGACCGCCGAAATGGTGGACGCGGCCGAGAAACTGTACGGCCCCTATCGCTGGGGCCGGTACGACCTGCTGGTCCTGCCGCCTTCCTTCCCCTTCGGCGGGATGGAGAACCCCAAACTGACCTTCGCCACCCCGACCATCATCGCCGGGGACCAGTCGCTGGTCTCGCTGGTGGCGCACGAGCTGGCCCACTCCTGGTCCGGCAATCTGGTCACCAACGCCACATGGAACGACTTCTGGCTGAACGAGGGTTTCACCACCTATTTCGAGAACCGGATCATGGAGTCGATCTACGGCCATGACCGCGCGGTGCAGGAACAGGTGCTGAGCTGGGACGGGCTGCAGGACGAGCTGAAATCCCTGCCCGCCGCCGACACCCGCCTGCATCTCGACCTGACTGGCCGCGATCCCGACGACGGCATGAACACCATCGCCTATGACAAGGGCTCGGCCTTCCTGCGCACCATCGAGCGGATCGCGGGGCGCGACAGGTTCGACGCCTGGCTGCGCGGCTATTTCGACCGCAACGCCTATCGGCCCATGACCACGGCCATGTTCCTGGAGGACATTCGCACCCATCTGGTGAAGGGCGACGCCGCCCTGGAGTCGCAGTTGCAGCTGGACGCCTGGGTCTATCAGCCCGGCCTGCCGTCCAACGCCGTGGCGCCGGTGTCGAACGCCTTCGCCCCGGTCGATGCGGCCGCCGTGGCCTTCTTCAAGGACAAGGGACCGGCCTCCGCCATTCCGTGGGCGGAGTGGAACACCCAGCAGCGCCAGCGCTTCCTCGGCTGGCGTCCCGAAGGCCTGGCCGCCAACGCCGACTGGCTGACCCCCGCCCAGCTGGCGGATCTGGAGCGCACCCTGAACCTGGCGAACGAAGGCAACAGCGAACTGACCTTCGCCTGGCTGCAGATCGCCCTGGCCCACCGCTATCAGCCTGCGGTCGCCACGGCGGAGAAATTCCTGACCAGCCAGGGCCGGCGCAAGTTCGTCCTGCCCCTGTTCCAGACCCTGTGGAACGAGGGCGACTGGGGCCGCCCCATCGCCCGCCGCATCTACGCCGAGGCCCGGCCGCTGTATCACCCGGTCACCAGCGGTTCGGTCGACCAACTGGTCGGCCGGCCGTAACGCAAAAGACCCTCTCCCGCTTGCGGGAGAGGTGGCCCGGCGTTCGCGAAGCGAACCAGGGTCGGAGAGGGGAGTCTGATTTCAGAAGAAAAACTCCCCCCATCGTCAGGCGTGTCGCTTCGCGCCACGACCTGACACTTCCCCCGCAAGCGGGGGAAGGTGGGCCTCGCCCCCCGCCCCTAAAGGTTGATCACGCTCGCGCCGGCCTCATCCGACAGCCGCTCCGCCAGGACGGCGCGGTGGCACCCGGCGTGATCGGCCTCGAAGCACAGCAGGGCCACGCGCTTCTCGCCCGCCAGCGCCTTCAGCCGCTCATATTCCATCTGGGCCTGGGGCTCGGCCAGATGGTCGGCGAAGATGGCGCGCATTTCGGCGACATGACCCTTGCGGGCCGCATCCCGCCCCGCCTTGGGCGTGCCGAGGCCGCGCAGATGCAGATAGTCGATCCCCTCGGCCTTCAGGCTCTCGCCCAGAATCGTCTTGGAAAACCCGGCGCGGCGCGAGGCGGCGACGGCGCGGACATCGACCAGAAGATCGACCCCGGCCGCCTTCAGCCGGTCGATCACCTGGGCCTGGGTCGCGCCCTCGTAGCCGATTGTGAAGACTTTCATGGGTCGCAGATAGGGGCGGCGGCCACGATCGCCAGCTTGACAGTCCAACGCCGCGTTGCGGTGCGGCGCCCTATCGTTTATCCCGCCGACACGGATTTCGACTGGAGCTTTCCCTATGGCTGACCTCGCCCCCGGCGTCGTGACCCTCTTCGGAGGATCCGGCTTCATCGGATCGCAGGCGGTGCGCGCCCTGGCCCGTCGCGGCTGGCGCATCCGCGTGGCGGTGCGCAACCCGGTTCTGGCCATCGAGGTCCAGCCCCTGGGCGATCCGGGCCAGATCCAGTTCATGCGCTGCGACGTGACCAATGCCGAGGACGTGGCGGCGGCGGTGCGCGGCTCGCACGCCGTGGTCAATCTGGTCGGCGTCCTGCACGACGGTGGCGGCAAGCGGGGCTTCAAGAGCGCCCATGTCGAGGCCGCCAGGAACATCGCCCAGGCGTCCAAGGCCGCCGGGGTGGAGCGCGTCGTCCAGATATCCGCCATCGGCGCAGATGCGAACAGCCGCTCCGCCTACGCCCGCACCAAGGGCGAGGCCGAAAACGAGATCCGCGCCGTCTATCCCGACGCCGTCATCCTGCGTCCGTCGCTGGTGTTCGGCGCCAGCGACGGCTTCCTGAACCGGTTCGCCGCCATGGCGACCATGGCCCCCGCCCTGCCGCTGATCGGCGGCGGCAAGACGCAGTTCCAGCCGGTCTATGTCGGCGACGTGGCCGAGGCCGTCGCCCGCGCCGTGATCCGCGGCGACGCGGCCGGCCGCACCTTCGAACTGGGCGGTCCGGACGTCTACAGTTTCCGCGAAGTGCTGGAGCTGGTGTGCCGCGAGACCGGCCGCAATCGGCCGCTTCTGCCCATCCCCTTCCCCGTCGCCCGCCTGATGGGTTCGGTTTTCCAGACCGTCGCCCTTCTGGGCCTGACCCCGCCCCTGACCCGCGATCAGGTCGTCATGCTTCAGTCCGACAACATCGTCTCGCCGGACGCCGCCGGCCTGACCGACCTGGGCATGGTTCATCCGACCAGCATGGGCTCCATCGCCCCCTCCTATCTGTGGCGCTATCGCGACGGCGGCCAGTTCGCCGTCTCGCCCGCCCACTGACACGCCCTTCGCCGGTTTGACGCCCCGGCCGTGAAAACGGCCGGGCGATCTTCGCACGGCGGAACAAATAGTGCACAACTCTCGGATGCCCGCCACGCAAACCCAGTTCCGCCCCGACCAGGACCCGACGCTGGACGACGCCCGGTCCCTGCTGTCGCGCGTCTGGGGCCATGGGGATTTTCGCGGCCTGCAAAGCCAGGTGGTGGCCGAGATCCTGGCCGGGCGCGACGCCTTGGCCGTGCTGCCGACCGGCGGCGGCAAGAGCGTCTGCTATCAGATCCCGGCCATCCTCCGCCCCGGCCTGGGCCTCGTGGTCTCGCCCCTGATCGCCCTGATGACCGACCAGGTCGAGGCCCTGAAGCAGCAGGGCGTCGCCGCCGCCCGGCTGGATTCCGGGGTGTCTCTGGACGAGCGATCGGCGATCTGGGCCGCCGCCCGGTCCGGCGATCTGGACCTGCTGTACGTCTCGCCGGAAGGCCTGGCGGCCGGGGCCATGATGGATCGACTGGCCGAACTGCCACTGAGCCTGATCGCCATCGACGAAGCCCACTGCGTCTCGCAATGGGGGCACGATTTCCGGCCCGATTATCGCAACCTGGGTCTGCTGGCCGAGCGGTTCCCGAACGTCCCGCGCATCGCCGTCACCGCCACCGCCGACGCCCGCACCCGCGACGACATCCTGCGCTCGCTGCGGCTGGAACAGGCCAAGGTCTTCGTCGACAGCTTCGCCCGCCCCAACCTGCAGCTGTCGGCCGAGCGCAAGGAGAGCGCCTCGCGCGCCAAGACCGACGCCCGGGTCATCGAACTGGTGCGTGAGCGGCGCGGCAAGCCGGGCGTGGTCTATTGCGGCAGCCGCGACGGCTGCGACCGTGTGGCCCAGGCCCTGCGCGACGCCGGGACCAACGCCATCGCCTATCACGCGGGCATGGACGCCAAGGAGCGCGACCGCCGGCTGGAACGGTTCCTGGCCGAGGACGGGGCCGTCATGGTCGCCACCATCGCCTTCGGCATGGGGGTGGACAAGGCCGACGTCCGCTTCGTCATCCACGCCGATCCGCCGGGGTCGCTAGAGGCCTATTGGCAGGAGATCGGCCGGGGCGGCCGTGACGGCGAACCGGCCGAGGGCATCACCCTGTACGGCCCCTCCGACATCGCCTGGACCCTGCGCCGGCTGGACAGCCGCCCCATGGCCGAGGAGGTCAAACAGGTTCAGGTGCGCAAGGCCCGCCAGCTGTTCGCCATGCTGGACGGCGCCGTCTGCCGCGCCCAGGCCGTGCGCCGCTATTTCGGCGAGACCGACGCGGAGCCTTGCGGCGTCTGCGACATCTGCGGCGACCCGCCGCTTCTCTATGACGCGACCGTCCCCGCGCAAAAGGCCCTGGCGGCGGTCCAGCGGCTAGGCGGCCGGTTCGGCCGGGGCCGGATCGTCGACCACCTGACCGGCCGCACCAAGGCGGTCCAGCCGTGGGAGCAGCAGCTGTCCACCTGGGGCATAGGCGCCGACATCTCGCCCAACGGCTGGCGCGACATCGTCGATCACCTGCTGTTCGAGGGCCTGCTGGTCGAGGATCCGAACGACGGCAAGCCCCTGGTCGGTCTGGGCGACGGCGAGGCGGTGCGCGCCGTCTACAAGGCCGAGCGCAAGATCGAGGTGCGCCGCGTGCCCGCCGGCTACGACGCCGGCACGCGCTCGGGCAATCCGCGCAATCGCCGCGACCGCACCGGCGAGGGCCGCAACGCCGCGCTGGAGACCATGGACGCCGACGTCCGCGCCCGTTTCGAGGCCCTTCGCGCCTGGCGCCGCGACCGCGCCTCGGAACAGCACGTCCCGCCCTATGTCATCTTCCAGGACAAGACCCTGCTGGAAATCGCCCACGCCGAGCCCGGCGACCTCGCCGCCCTCGCCGCCCTGCCCGGCGTCGGCCAGTCGAAGCTGGACCGCTACGGCAAGGGGGTGCTGGAGACGCTGGGCGGTCTCGACTGATCGTCGCCCAGTCCCGGCGCGACCTGCACCGGGAAGGCGCAGGCAGACGGCGGTCCGTTGAACGACAGACCTGAGGTCGCCGTCAGCTCGCCCCGCAGCACCTCGCCGATCAGGGCCTTGATCTCCTCGACGGACGGCTGTTTCGAACCGTGGTCGAAATATTTGAAGGCCGAGCGGCCGTCGCACCGATACTCGTCCAGGAAATAGCTGGGGACCGTCCCGCCCATCATGTCGGGCGAGGTCGTCAGCCAGAAGGCGCGAGGCGAGGCCTTGGGATCCGACGCACGCACGACGCCGACGATCAGCCCCGTCAGGCCGGGACGGATCACGCTTTGTCGCTCGAACAGATCGACGCTCGCCCCCGCCGCCTCGAACCGACCCAGGGCCTTCGTCCCCGGCTCAGCCGACAGCGCCTGAACAGACGCGGAGATCAACCGGTCACGCTCGGCGGCATAGGCCATCCAATCCTCCAGACGGGCCTGCGCGTCCATCATCGCGAAACTGGCGTAGGCGCCGATGGGCGCGGGCGCGGGTCGGGGGACCGGGGCCAGAAGGACCCTCGCCTTGTCGGCCTCGCCCGCATGGGTCGCCAGAACCGCCCGCATGACCCGCGCATGCCACGACAGCTCGCCCTCGCCACACAGTGCAATGATCCGATCCGCCGCCGCGGCCGCCTCATCCAGGGCGCCGCCGTCGAACCGCATACCCGCCGATGTCCACAAGGGTCCTGTCGCGCCGCAGTCGGAGACGCTGGCCGGATCGACCACCGTCAGGTTCAGCATCAGGTCCTGTCGCGCCAGAATCGCCGACGGCACGAGGTCGGCATAGGCGGCGGGGGAGCCGCACAGCTGACCGCCCAGGCCAGGCATGGCGGTCAGCAGGGTCAAGCCGCACAGGTCCATGCGGGCCGCGTCCGCGTCGCTGACGCCTGGATCCGTGATCTGCACATTGATCAGCGTGCCGGGATTGCCGTTTATGCCCGGTTGATAGATGGGCATGGTGCGGGTGTGGGGCGCGCCGGCCGTCGCTCTGAGGGTTTCGACTGCGACCGGATCCTTGGCCACGCCGCGCAGGCCGTGCTTCTTGAGGAAGGACAGGGCGTATTGCGCCTGGCGATCACCTGTCGCGGCCCGCGTCTCCAGCGAGGGCACGGGTTCGGTGAAGGCCAGCTTCAACGGGGCGTTGGCGACCAGCGGATCGACCGTCGTGGCGCAGGCGGACAAGGCGGCCGCAACCATGGCCAGGCCGAAGAATTTGCGGATCATGACGACATTCCCCCGAATGATGCGTCATCATGCCAAGATCGCCACGACCCGTCCAGATTGTCAGAGAGACGTCAGCCCATGAACCGTTCCACCGCCGCCTGAAAGCGTGCGGGCTGGTCGATCATGACCTGGTGGTCGGCGCCCTCGATGCGGACGAATTGTGCGGGCCGGCGCAGGGTGGAGAAGCCGTAGCGGTACAGGCCCTCCAGCCGGTTGCGCGGGTTGTTCGTGTCCCGCGTCCAGCCATAGACCACCGTGACCGGAGCGGTGACGTCGCGCAGCCGTTGGCGCAGATCGACCGTCAGGGCTTCGTACAGGCCCTGGGCCAGCACCCGCCGGTCCCCGCCCTGCAGACCCAGGCCGTCGAACACCATGTCGCCCGCCAGGCCGAGGTCGCCGCCCAGGGCCGAAACCTGGCCCTTCAGCGCCTGGTCCCCGAACAGCATCAGGGCCTGATAACCCAGCCGCGCCAGGGGCTCGACCTCGCGGGCGGTGACGCGGGAATCGACCAGGGCCGGAAAGAAGGGGGCGGAATCGACTACCATCACCCGGCCGATCCGGTCCCGCATGTCCGCCGCGACCCGCAGCGCGATCTGGCCGCCCAGCGAATGGCCGATCAGGGCGGGGCGCGAAAGCCGCTGTTCGCGGATGTAGCGTTCGATCTCCAGAGCGGCGGGCGCGGCCAGGGCGCCGCCGGCGTTGGCGCCGATATCCGTCTGGCCGAAGCCCCGGATGGTGACCAGATGCACCCGATACCGCCCCTCCAGCTTGTCTGCCGTCGACCGCCAGGCCGCCCCGGTTGAGCCCAGGCCCGGAATGAAGACGATATCCGGCCCCGCGCCCCGCGTCTCGACGATGATCCGGTCGGAGCGGAAGGCGGGGGCGAGAGACGCCGATACTGTTGTCCGAGCGGCGGCGACGCCAGGCAGGACGACGAACAGGATCGCGAAAAGCGGAGCAAGAAGACGGCGCATGACCCGCACCTAACGCACGATCACGGCGATCGGTTGACGGCCGCGACCGTTAGTCATCGCCCCTTGAAGTCCGGCTTGCGCTTGTCGACGAAGGCGGACATGCCCTCCTTCTGGTCCTCGAAGGCGAAGAGAGAGTGGAACAGGCGGCGCTCGAACCGCACGCCCTCGGTCAGGGTCGTCTCAAGGGCGACATTGACCAGTTCCTTGTTCATCATCACCGCCAGCGGGCTCTGGGCCGCGATCTTGGCCGCGGCGGCGCGGGCCTCGTCCAGCAGGGCGTCGGGGGCGACGACGCGGCTGACCAGGCCGGCGCGCTCGGCCTCGGCGGCATCCATCATCCGGGCGGTCAGGATCATGTCCATGGCTTTGGACTTGCCGACCAGGCGGGTCAGGCGCTGCGAGCCGCCGATGCCGGGCGCCACGCCCAGATTGATCTCGGGCTGGCCGAACTTCGCCGTCTCGGACGCGATGATGAAGTCGCACAACATCGCCAGTTCGCAGCCGCCGCCCAGGGCGTAGCCCGACACGGCCGCGATGATCGGCTTGCGGAAGCGCATGATCCGGTCATGGCCCAGGGCGAAGAAATTGCCCTTGAACATGTCGGCGTAGGACTGGTCCGCCATCTCCTTGATGTCGGCCCCGGCGGCGAAGGCCTTGGCCGAGCCGGTCAGGATCAGGCAGCGCACGCTGTCGTCGGTCTCGACCGCATCGAGGAAGGCCGCCAGTTCGCCGAACAGGGTCGAGTTCAGGGCGTTCAGCGCCTCCGGCCGGTTCAGGGTCACGACGGCGTAGCCGTCGGCGCAGCGTTCGATCAGCAGGGTGGAATAGGCGTCGGCCATGGGCGGTCTCCTTTGAGCGCGGTCATACAGGGACGAAGGCGGGCTTGCTACCGGCGCGGCGTCAAGGCCAGCGTCAGGCCGGCGCGCACCAGTTCGGCGACGACCGCCATGCCGAGCAGCAGATTGGCGGCGATCACCTGGCCGCGCGCGCCCGACAGGTCCAGCATCCAGCCGAAGACGGATGAAAGCGCCAGAACCAGGGCCGAGAGCAGGATCAAGCCGACCAGCAGCATCAGGGCGACATGCCCCGCCTTCAGCGCCGCCTGAAGCGTCGGCCCGTCGTCCAGCGCACGGGTGCGCCGTCGAAGCAGACGGGCGATCAACCCGGTGGCGGCCCCTTCTGCGACGACGGCGACGATCAGGGCGGCGAGAAACCACCAGATCAGTCCCCCGAGATCGCCGGAGCGCAGACCTTGAGCGAAATGAAGGAAATAGGCGCCCCAGACCAGGACGCCGACCACCAGACTGATCCACAGATGGATTTTGCGCATGGTGCGGACCTCTCCGGGATTACGTCTTCTGGCAGGACGGGCAGTAGAAGGTCGAGCGACCGCCCTGGACGATGCGCGCCACGACGCCGGAGCAGCCTTCGCCCCGACAGGCTTGACCCTCGCGGCCATAGACGTCGAACCGGTGCTGGAAATAGCCCTGGCCGCCCTCGGCGTTGGCGAAATCCTTCAGGGTCGATCCACCGGCGGCGATGGCGTCGTTCAGCACGTCGCGGACGACGGCGGCCAGCCGCTCCAGCCGCGCCTTCGAGACCGATCCGGCCGCGACCAGGGGCGAGATGCGGGCGCGGTAAAGCGCCTCGCAGACATAGATGTTGCCCAGTCCGGCGACGATCCGCTGGTCCAGCAGCGAGACCTTGATGTTCTGTGTCTTGCCGGCGAAGGCCTCGACCAGGTGCGCGCCGGAAAAACCATTGCCCAGAGGCTCGGGGCCCAGGCCGGCGAACCACGGGTGGACCTCGACCTGGTCGGTCGGGATCAGGCCCATGAAGCCGAACCGGCGCGCGTCGGCGTAGCCGATGCGGGTCGCGGCGCCGTCGCGCACGGCGCAGCCGCTGAAATGCTCGTGCTTGCCGGCGATGGGCGCCGCCTCCTCGAACTCGCCCAGTTGGGTTCCGTCCAGGGTGAACCGGCCGGTCATGCCCAGATGGGTGATCCAGGTCTCGCCGCTAGACAAAGGCATCAACAGATATTTGGCCCGTCGGTCGATCCGTTGGACCGTCGCCCCCTCCAGCCGTTCGACGAACCGTTCCGGGAACGGAAACCGCAGATCGGGCCGGTTGATCCGCACCCGCGACAGGCGCGCGCCCGCCAGTACGGGCGTCAGGCCGCGTCGGACGGTTTCGACCTCGGGAAGTTCAGGCATGGACCGGTCCTAGCGCCTCGACACGGGCGGGCCAAGCGGATCGTCCGCCCCCGCTGCGATCTTCAGAAAACCTTGTTCGAACCGACGTTCAGCCGACACCCTGGTCTGTCATCCGTTTTAGGCGCACTCCGGGGGGAACGTGTCTCAATCGATCATCATCCGCCGGCCCGGCGTCCGCGTCTCGAACCTGATTCGTTCGGTCGGTCTGACGCGCGACGACGCCGCGATCCTGGCGGCGGCGGCCGTTTTGGCGGTCAGCGTCTATTTCCTGGCCTTTCCCGGCGTTGATATTGCGGTCAGCCGTCTGTTCTACCGGCCCGAAGCCGGCTTCTTCCTGGCCGACAATCCCCTGCTGAAGGCGTTGCGCAAAAGCTCCTCCCTCGTTCTGGCCCTTATGCTTCTGGGCGTGATCGGCCGACTGGCGTGGCGCGCCCTGCATCGCCGGCCTCTCGGCGCCGCGGCGCGCCGCGCGGTCTTCGTCCTGGCCGCCCTCGCGGTCGGGCCGGGCCTGGTGGTCAATCTGGTGCTGAAGGGGCTGTGGGGCCGCGCCCGTCCGGTTCAGATCGACCAGTTCGGCGGCGACGCGGCCTTCACCCCCGTCTGGATGGTCAGCGACGCCTGCCAGTCCAACTGCTCCTTCGTCTCGGGCGAGGGCTCCAGCGCGGCCTGGATGGTCGGGGTCCTGCTGGTAGTGACGCCGGCGAAATGGCGGCCGGTCGTACTGCCCCTCGCCGTCGTCTACGCCTTCGCCCTGTCGATGAACCGGCTCGCCTTCGGGGGGCATTTCCTGTCGGACATCCTGCTGTCCTGGGCCCTGACCGCCCTGGTCATGACGGGGGTGTATCGGGTGACGGTGGCCTCGCCCGGCCTGGTTCGTCGGGCGCGGCGGCGGTTCCGAGGGCTGCAGCCCCTCCCCGCCTGAGCGTTGTCTGGGCGTGACCGGTTGCCGCAGGCGGCGTTATGGGCTTACGTCCGCGTCGAACGTGGGAACCGATCTCGATGACTGACGCCGCCGCTGCGCCCCAAAGCCCTGCCCAAAAGGGCCGGCTTGAACTGACCCTTCGCGCCCTTGTGCTGGGCTGCCTGCTAGCGGTGATCTTCACCGCCGCCAACACCTATCTGGGCCTGCTGGTCGGCCTGACCTTCGCCTCTGCCATTCCGGCGGCGGTCATATCGATGGCGGTGCTGCGCGCCTTCCGCACCTCGACCATCTGGGAGAACATGACCGTCCAGACCGTGGCCTCGGTCGGCGGGGCCATGAGTTCGATCATCTTCGTCCTGCCCGGCCTGGTGATGATCGGCTGGTGGCTGGAGTTTCCCTTCTGGCAGTCGGTGGCCATCTGTATCCTGGGCGGCGTGCTGGGGGTGACCTTCTCCATCCCGCTGCGCCGCGCCCTGGTGACCAACGGCGGCCTGCCCTACCCCGAGGGCGTCGCCGCCGCCGAGGTGCTGAAGGTCGGCTCGCGCGGAGCCGAACAGACCGAGAGCGCGGTGCGCGAGAACAAGTCCGGTCTGTGGATCGTCGTCGCCGGCGCTGTCGTCTCGGCCGGCTACGCCCTGCTGGTCGCGGGTCGCGTCTTCGCCGGCGAGGCGGCGAAATTCTTCAAGCTGCCGGCCGCCCTGGGCGGCGGCGCCACCGGCATGGGTTTCGGCATGCAGTTCGCGCTTCTGGGCGCCGGCCATCTGATCGGCCTGACGGTGGGTCTGGCCCAACTTTTCGGTCTGATCCTGGCCTGGGCAATCGCCGTGCCGATCCTGACCAGCCCCGACACCATCGCCTGGCTGACGGCGCACGGCATCCCCTCCATCGCCTCGACCCTGCCCGCCGGCGCGCCGGCCGAGGAGCTGGCGGCGACCGTCTGGAGCCGCGAGGTCCGCTTCATGGGCGCCGGCGTCATCGGCGTCGCCGCCATCTGGACCCTGGTCAAACTGGCCGGACCGCTGATCGGCGGCCTGACCTCGGCCCTCGCCGCCAACGCCAAGCGCGCCCACGGCGAGGTGCTGGAGCGCACCGAACAGGATCTGCCCATCAAACTGGTCGGCGCGATTTCGGTCGCCTGCCTGGTCGGCATCGCCGGCCTGCTGGCCTGGTTCGCCCAGAGCGCCCCGGCCCTGGCGGGATCGACCCCGCTGCTGGTGATCGGCGGCCTGGTCTATGTCGTCCTGATCGGTTTCGCCGTCGCCGCCATCTGCGGCTATATGGCCGGCCTGATCGGCTCGTCGAACAGCCCGGTCTCGGGCGTCGGCATCCTGGCGGTCGTGATCGCCTCGCTGCTGATGCTGGGCGTCATGGCCATAGCGGGCGTGCCGGCCGATCCGTCGATCATCGCCTTCGCATTGATCGTGACCGCCGTCGTTTTCGCCGTCGCCGTTATAGCCAATGACAATCTTCAGGACCTGAAGACCGGCCAACTGGTCGAGGCCACGCCCTGGCGCCAACAGGTCGCCCTGATCGTCGGCGTCGGCGCCGGCGCCATCGTCATTCCCTTGATCCTGAATCTGCTGAACCAGGCCTTCGGCTTCGAGGGCGGGCCGCCCGCCATCGTCGAGGGCGCCAAGACCCTGGCGGCGCCCCAGGCCACCCTGATCTCGGCCCTGGCGCGCGGCGTCATCGGCGGCGATCTGCGCTGGGACCTGATCGGCCTGGGCGCGGTGATCGGCGTGATCATCATCGTGCTGGACGCCGTCGTGTCCAAGGCCACGAACGGCAAGGTCAAGCTGCCGCCGCTCGCCGTCGGCATCGGCTTCTATCTGCCCGCCGCCGTCACGACCATGCTGGTCATCGGCGCCGTCTGCGGCTGGATCTACGACAAGGCCGTGTCCAGCACCCGTTACGCCGACGTGGCGCGCCGCATGGGCGTGCTGCTGGCCTCGGGGCTGATCGTGGGCGAGAGCCTGTTCGGCGTCTTCACCGCCGGGGTGATCGTGGCCACCCGCGACGACGCCCCCTTCGCCATGTTGCCGGACGGTTCGACCTGGCCGGCCATGCTGGCGGGGATCATCGGTTTCGCCGTCGCGGTGTTCGGCCTCTACGCCTGGACCCGCAGCCGCGCCCAGGCGGTGTGACTCTGACATTCTCCCTCCCCCTGCGGGGGAGGGGGGCGGAGGCGTAGCCGGAGCCGGGTGGGAGCGGCAGGGCGACACATCACAGACCTGACC
>NZ_JMQR01000057.1:0-21076 GCF_000698025.1 Brevundimonas sp. EAKA
CGCCATGCCCGATCCGCCGCCGCCGCCCCCGCCGACGCAGACCGCCTCGATCCACCGCGCCCAGGACGGCGGTTCATAGGCGCCGTCGGTGGTGAAGACTGTCGTCTCCCGCCGCGTCGCGCCCTTGTCGAACGCGATCCGCCCTGTTGCGCGATCCACCCCGAAGGCCCGGACCCAGGTCGATCCGTCCGGACTCACCTTCAGGCTCAGGTTCTCGTCGCCTGTCAGGCCCAGTTCCGCCCGGCCGCCGTAGCCGCTCTGGAACAGCAGCGACAGGACGTCGCCCGCCGCCTCCTTGTTCAGGGTCAGGCGCAGATCGCCGTCGCCGCCCTCGGCCGCGCCGCGGGCGGTGAACAGGGCGGTGTTGGTCTTGACCGCCAGCGGGTTGGCGGCGTCCGCGGTCGTGCCGAGACCCAGCCGCGACAGTCCCTGCAGTTCGCCCAACCACTGCCCCAACGGACTCCAGCCGTCTTCGCCGCGCACCACCACGACGGCCGTATCCAGCACCAGGGCGATCAACCCCACCGGCGCGGCCACGACGCTCCAGCCGCCGCTCTCGAACCGCATCAGGGCGCCGGCGGGCCGGCCGCTCCACGCCGTCCCTGCGGCGCCTTGCGGCAGAATGTAGAGATCGCCGTCGAACGGCGCGGCCGGCTGGGTCGTCAGGGTCCGGCTGACCACCGCCGTCTGCAACAGGGCGTCCAGCCGCGTCAGGGCGGCATTTAGGGTCACATGCTTCTGCATCTGACCCGCCGCGAGATAAGGCAGGGTTAGACGCGCGGTGAAATCGTCGCTCATCAGGATCTCCGTTGTTGTCGGAGATCAGTCTGCGGGCGCGGTCAGGTCAGGCGGGTTGAACGGCGAATTCGTCATTCAACCCACGGTATGAGTTGAAGAAAATCTCCAGAATTAGGTGATCAGGGCGCGGCTTGCGCCCGTAATTCAGTCGTGCAGATAGACGATGCGGCGCAGCTTCTTGTCGTTTCGCACCGTCTCCAGGTGGCGCTCGTGGTCGCCGCTGGCCCTGGCGTTGGCTTCGGAATCCTCGACCCAGTGGCTGGTCTCGATATCCTTCTGCAGCGCCTTGGCCGCCAACAACTGACCGGGGAAGAAGGTGTCGACCACGTCGCCGGCGATCGGCACCGTGCCCGTCGCCGTATCCACCGCCATATAGGCCGCCATCCGCGCCAGGGTCGCCGGCGACGCCTTGGCGCGTACCGCCTGCATCACCAGCCAGGCCCCGGTTCCGACCGTATAGACCGTACCCACCACCGGGACCCAGGTCAGCAGTCCGTCCATGCCGATGCCGAACGGTCCTATGCCGATCACCCGGTCGGACAGCTTCTTGATCCCCTCGACATTGGACCAGATCTTCTCGATATCCGTGATGGACCGTCTGGCCATGTCGCGCCTCTCCAAGCGTCGCCCTAACGCGGTATAGCCCACACCGTTCACCAAGAAAGGCAATAAGCCATGTCCCTGCTGAAGCCGGCGAGCAATGCGGCGGCCAGCCTCGTTCTGATCGGGCTGTCGGGCTTCGGCGTGGCTGGTCTCAGCGGGATCGGCCATCGATGGGTGGACATCCTGGCCCAGTTCACCGCCCCCGTGCTGCTGGCTGCGACGGTGCTGACCCTGGCCTGCCTGGTCCTGCGTCTGTGGCCGGCCTTCGTCGTAGGCGTGCTGGCCGGCCTTGTCCTGCTGGCCGCTGTCTGGCCCCAGTGGATGACGCCCCTTGGCCGTCCTCAACCCGACCAGCCGATAATCCGCCTGTACTCAGCCAATCTCTGGGTGGACAACACCGACGTCGCCGCGATCCGACGATCCATCGTCGACGCCGACGCCGACATCGTCGTTCTGGTCGAGGTCGGAGATGCGCCGGCGGACCGGCTCGACGAGGTTCTGGCCGGCTATCCCAATCGGGCGGTCATGGGCCGCATCGAAGACCCCAGCGGCCGGGCCCTGTCGATCGTCGCCTCGCGCTATCCGATCCAGGGCAAGCTGCCGTCGTTTCGCGACGATCTGGCGGCGATAGGCGCCGTCGTCGAAACGCCGATTGGGGCCGTCAATGTCTTCGGCGTCCACCTGACCCGCCCGTGGCCGTATCAGTATCAATGGGGCCAGATAAACCAGGTCATGGCCCTGACCGCACGACGGGAAAAGGCGGCGCCTCATCCGACCATCGTCGCCGGCGATTTCAACAGCGTGTCCAGCGCCCGGATCGGCCGTCAGATCCAGTCCGACATGAACCTGTCGCCCGCGCCCGGCTTCCCCGGCACCTGGCCCAGCCGCCTGCCCGCCTTCGCCGGCATCACCATCGATCAGGTCTATCGTTCGCCGGACCTGGCCCTGATCAGCCGCCGCATCGGCGAACCGACCGGGTCGGACCACTATCCCGTCGTCACCGAATTCACGCGGGCGAAGCCATAGCGGCCCTCAGCCGCCCCTCATGCCCGTCCGACGGAAAATCATCGGCGATCCAGCCCGCCTCGAAGGCTTTCAGAACGCGGCCCGTCTCCGGCCCGGGCTTCAGCCCCAGCCGCACCAGCTCCCGCCCGCCGACCGGCATTTTCGGCGGCGTCCACTCGGCCGCCAGCCGTCGCAAGGCCGCGCCGTCGCCGCCCGCCGCCTCGGCCCGTGTCAGCCGATCCTCGAAAGCGCCGCGTCCCAGTCGATAGATGGCCGCCCGCGCCTCGGCCTCGGTCATGTCGGGCGCCACGACCGGCCCCTCCGCAACAGCCGCCGCCAGCCGGTCCCGCATCCCGTTCGACAGCCGCAGGCTCCCCGCGATCCTCACGACTGCGCCCTCATCCGCCGGCAACAGGGCTGACAGACGCAGCACCGGATCGCCGGTCAATCCGCACATCGCCTCGAACAGGTTCAACGGCTGCGCGTCGGGCAAGACCTGACCCAGAACGCCCGTCTCGGCCATCGCCCGCACCGTGGATCGCGGATCGCGCGCCGCCAGCAGTTTCAGCAATTCCTTGGACACCCGTTCGGCCGACAGTTGCGCCATCCCGGCCTTCAGCGCCGCGCAGGCCGCTAGCCCGGTCGCATCGGGCTGGCCCCGCCCGTACCAGGCCTGGAACCGGAAGAACCGCAGGATGCGCAGATAGTCCTCGCGGATCCGCGTCTCGGCCTCGCCGACAAAGACGATCCGCCCCTCGGCCGCGTCCGCCAGGCCGCCGCCGGTCGGGTCGAACACCATGCCGGCCGCATCGGCGTACAGGGCGTTCAGGCGGAAGTCCCGCCGCGCCGCGTCCTCGGCCCAGTCCTCGGTGAAGGCCACCACCGCGCGCCGCCCGTCTGTCTCAACGTCCCGGCGCAGGGTGGTGATCTCATAGGGTTTGCGCTCGGACACCCCCGTGACCGTGCCATGCTCCAGTCCGGTCGGCACGACCTTCAGCCCCGCGGCCTGCAAGGCCGCCATCGTCTCTTCGGGCCTCAATCGGGTGGCGATGTCGATGTCGTCCACCGGCTGGCCCAGCAGACTGTTCCGGACGCAGCCGCCGACGAACCGGGCGCAGTCGGGGCCGCCGGCCGCCTGCAAGGCCGCCATGACCGCCCGTGTGGCCTTGGCCTCAAGCCAGGGCTGGCCCCGCATGGACACGGTCATGCCGCATCTTCCTCGGCGGCGACCTCGGGCGCCGGCTCGTCGCCGTACAGTCGGACATGCAGCGCCTTCAGGATCCCGGCCGTCACGCCCCAGATATAGCGTTCCCCCCACGGCATGGCCCAGAACCAGCGCCGCAGTCCCTCGTCCATGTCATAGAAGTCCTGGCGGTGGTTGGCCGCATCCATCAGGAAGTCCCACGGCGTCTCAAACACCTCGGCCACTTCGGCCGGCGCCGGCGTCGTGACCGGCGCCTCGTGCAGCCAGCCGATCACGGGCGTGACCAGAAACCCGGTGCCGGTCTCATAGGCGTCGGACAGGCCCAGCACCTCGACCTTCGCCGGGTTCAGGGCCACCTCCTCGTCCGCCTCGCGCAGCGCCGCCTGGACCGCGTTTTCGCCGGGATCCAGCCGTCCGCCTGGAAAAGCGATCTGCCCCGTATGCCGCACCAGGGTGTCCGCCCGCCGCGTCAGCAGCACCGTCGCGCCCTCGGGCCGCGCCACCACCGGGATCAGCACCGCCGCCGGCCGCAACTCCCGCATCGGCCGCGCCGCCTTGGGGTTCAGGTCGAAGTCGGACCGCGCCGCCAGCCCTTCCGGACGCCAGGCTTCGACCGGGTCCAGCCGCTGGACCAGCCGGTTCCTCAAGGTCGCCAGGGTCACGCCACAGCCCCCAGGGAAAACGCTCGCCCGCCGGACCGCACGACCAGCCGCCCGTCGACCTCCTCGGCCATCTCGACCAGTTCATAAAACACGGAGCGCGTGATCCGCGCCCACAGGTCGCGCCGCACATGCACGCGCGGCGCCGGCTCGCCCGTCTCCGGATCGGTCTCCACCACAATCGCGTCGGCCTCGCCCGCCCGCACCTCGTCGCCGACGTCGGTGGTCAAGATCAGGTCGTCGCCGTCCCGCCGCACCGCCACGGCCCGAAACGGCAGATCCTCGACCGCGATCTTCAACTTCTCGACCGGCGTCACCAGATGATAGCCGTCCGGGTCCTTGCGCAAGACGGTCGAGAACAGCCGCACCAGCGCCTCGCGGCCGATAGGCGATCCCTCGTGCATCCAGACGCCGTCGCGTCGGATGACGATGTCGATCTCGCCGCAGTGTTCGGGGTTCCACAGGTGGACCGGCGGCAGGCCCCGCCCGGGCGCCTGTTTCGCCGCCTCGACGATCGCTTTCAGTCCCGGCTTCTGGTCATCCATGTGCGTCATATCGGACCATGACTTAGGCCCCGCCAAGGCCCCGCGAAAGATCAGCCGATGCGAACAGGCCCGGAGACGGTCTCGACGCCCGTCGCCAGCCACAGCACTCGACGACGATCCACCGGCCCCGGCATCTCGGCTTCGGGCGCGCCGACGAAGCCGAAACGTTCGAAATAGGCCCGGTCGCCGACCAGCAGCACCCCGCCGACCGCCAGGGTCCGCGCTTGGTCTAAACAGGCCTGCACTAGTTCGGCGCCCAGGCCGTCGCTGCGACTGGCGGCGTCCACGGCGATGGGTCCCAGGAACAGACCCGGCGTCTGACCGATCAGGACCGGCCACAGCCGTACCGAACCGACGATGCGGCCGTCCCGGCGCGCGACGAATCCGGCCGCTGGGCGCGAACCCTCGCGCAGTCGCTCCGCCGTCTTGGCGAAACGACCCGGCCCGAAGGCGGCCAGAATCAGTGCCTCCACGCCGTCGGCGTCGGCCGGGATCTCGGCGTCGATACGGCCGGCGACAGCGGCCGTCTGGGCAAGGGCGTGCGACATGGGCGCTCCAGAAAGAGGCGCGCGCACCTAGAACCAAAGCTGCGCCAAATCAAGGCGCAGTCTTGTGACGCTGGCGTCAGCCCAGCTTGGAAAAGTCCGGCGCCCGCTTCTGGGTGAAGGCCATGAAGGCCTCCATGGCTTCAGGACTCTTCATCTGCGAACCGAAGGCCTCGCCCTCGCGTTGCATCAGCGCCCACAGACCCTCGGCGTCGCGCATCAGCCGCTTGGTCTTGCGCAGGGAGTTGGGCGCGCGGGCCGCGACGCGGGCCGCAAGGTCCGCCGCCGTCGCCTCGACCTGATCGGCCGGAACCGCCCGGTTCGCCAGGCCCCAGGCCACGGCCGTCTTGCCGTCCAGCGGCTCGCCCAGGGCGAACATCTCGAACGCCCGCTGATGACCGATCACGGCCGGCAGCAACAGGCTGGACGCCGCCTCGGGCGCCAGGGCCAGGTTGACGAAGGGCACGGACAGCAGGGCGTCCTCGGCCAACACCACCAGGTCGCAGTGCAGCAGCATGGTCAGGCCGATGCCGACCGCCCGGCCCTTCACCGCCGCCACCAGCGGCTTGTCGAGATCGGCCAGCGCCTTCAGGAAGCGGAACACCGACATGTCGAACGGCTTTTCGGTCTGCGACCCGATGGCGATGAAATCGCCGATGTCGTTGCCGGCCGAGAAGCTGTCGCCCTCGGCGCGCAGCAGCAGCACCCGCACCGTATCGTCGGTCCGCGCCTGTTCGACGGCTTCGGACAGGGCCGAATACATGGCCTGGGTGATGGCGTTCTTCTTGTCGGCCCGGTCCAGCGTCAGGGTCAGGACGCCGTCGGCCAGTTGGGTGCGGATATGTTCGCTCACGTCGTTTCCTCGTCCCATTTGACGGCTGTCCACCAGTCGACGCCGTTCTCGTCGCGCGTCCGCTCGGCGCGGCCGCGCTTTTCCAAATAGTTCAGGTGCGCCTGGGCCTCGCCCGTGGCCATGCCCAGCACCCCGTCTCCGACCGCCCGACCGAACACGGCCGGGAAGCCGTCGATCACCCTAGACGGTTGACGCAACGTCCGCTCAAGCCGTTTCAGCGCGACTTCATGCCCGCGTTTCAGCGCGTCCAGCCTGGCGTGAACGCCGTGGAAGGGTTCGCCGTGCGCCGGCAGAACGAATGCGCCCTCGGGCAACAGGTCCCGCAGCTTCGCCAAGGAGTCCATCCAGTCGCCCAAAGGATCGGCTTCAGGCTCGGTCGGCCAGACCGACACGTTCGACGAAATCCGGGGCAGCACCTGGTCTCCGGCGAGGAAGACGTCGTCCGACCGTCGCCACAGGCAGACGTGTTCGGGGCTGTGGCCCGACCCGACCACCACGGTCCAGTCGTCGCCGTCGATCCGGATCACATCCTCGTCCGACAGCCGCAGATAGCTGCGCGGCATCGGCGACACCCCCTTGGCGAAACCGCCGTAGTCCGCACGCCAACGATCGATCTGAGCCTCGCTCCAGCCCGCAGCGCGGAAATAGCGTTCGCCGTCCTCGGGCGCGTCGCCGGCCTCTTCGGCCATCAGCATGCGGGCGGTGACATATTCCAGACGTGACATCAGAAGCGGGGCCCCGCTGCGTTCGCACAACCAGCCCGCCAGGCCGATGTGGTCGGGGTGCATGTGGGTGCAGATCAGCCGGTGGATCGAGCGCGCTTCCAAAGGTCCGGCCAGCGCCGCCTCCCACGCCGCCACGGCGTCCGGCGTTCGCAGTCCCGTATCGACGACCGTCCAGCCGTCGCCGTCACGCAGGACATAGACGTTCACATGGTTCAGTTGAAACGGCAGGGCGAACCGCAACCAGAACACCCCGCGCGCGACCTCGACCGCCACGCCGGGCACGGGCGCATCGGGCATGGGATAGGTCAGGCCTCGTGCCTCCATCCCCTGGTTCAGGGCCGCTGCATCGTCCGCCAAGTGCGTCTCCAATAAAAACGATCAAACCTTAGTCAGGTCTTGCCCATGCCGTCCACAGCCGCCTTGACCCCGCCCGATTAGACCGCCACGAAGCCTTCAGCCGTTCCCAACCGAAGGTGTTCCATGAAAGCCCGCATCGCCGCCGCCCTCGCGGCGCTCCTGTTCAGCGCCATATCGGTCGCTCCTGCCTTCGCGCAACAGCAGCGCGGCCCCGACAACCAGCCTGCCACCGTTGAAGGTTCCTCGCGGGCCTCGGCCTCCCGTCAACGCCGCGAACGCCGACCCGCCGCCCCTACGGCGGAGCAGATCATGGCTTCCGCGCAGGAACAGGCCACACTGGCCAACACCAACTGTCAGGTGACGGAAGCCAAGCTGTTGGGTGAAACGGCGGCAAAGACGTCGGTCTATGAAGTCGCCTGCGCCGTCGGTCCGGGCTTTATGATCGAGTCCAAGACCCCGCCCGAAGCGTCCAACTGCGTTCTCCTGGCCTATTCGGCCGCCGCCCTGCGCGCCCGCGACCCGGCCGCCGACACCGGCCCGCAATGCACCATTCCCGCCAACACCGACACGCAGAAATTCCTTCGCGAATACGCCGTCCAGGCAGGCGTTGCCTGCACGGTCGACGAGGTCAAGGTGCTGGGCAAGGCGAACGACGGCGGCGTCATGTACGAAGCCGGTTGCTCCGACGGGGCCGGCTTCTGGATCAAGCAACTGAACAATACCTGGACCAAGACCCCCTGCATCCAGGTGCTGGCCGAAAACGGAACCTGCGCCTTCACCACCTCGGCCGAGAACGCCGCCCTTGTGAAATCCTATTTCGCGGGTTCGGACGCCGCCTCCTGCGACGTGACCGAAGCCCGTCTGATGGGCCGCAACGCCAACGGCGTCTTCTATGAAGCCAAATGCGCGGCCGGCGACGGCCTCATCGCCCGCTTGAACACCGAGAACGTCGTGCAGCAGGTCTATCCCTGCGCCACCGCTCAGCAGATCGGCGGCGGATGCAAGCTGACGACGGCTCCGGCCGCCGCCCCGGCGCCCGCCGGCGGCCGTCCCTAAGCGACCATCGCAGAACCTACAAAGGGCCGTCGGAGCGATCCGGCGGCCCTTTTGTTTTGCGTCGCCTCTTTTCCGAAACCGTGACGCGCCCTACCGTCGCCGTCATGCGCATCGCCACCTGGAACGTGAACTCGGTCAACGCCCGCCTGCCCACCGTGCTGGCCTGGCTGGAGCAGGCCGCCCCTGACGTCGCCTGCTTCCAGGAAATCAAATGCGTGGACGAGAAATTCCCGCGCGAGGCCTTCGAGAGCCTGGGCTACAACGTCGAGACCCACGGCCAGAAGAGCTATAACGGCGTGGCCATGCTGTCGAAATACCCGCTGTCGGACATCCGACGCGGCCTGCCCGGCGATGAGACCGATGAACAGGCCCGCTATCTGGAAGCGGTGATCGAAGCCCCCCGCCCGATCCGGGTGGCGTCCATCTATCTCCCCAACGGCAATCCGATCGGCACCGAGAAGTTCGACTACAAGCTGGCCTGGTTCGAGCGGCTGAACCGCCACGCGCGCGACCTGCTGGCCTTCGAGGAGCCGCTGGCCCTGTGCGGCGACTATAACGTCATTCCCGAGCCGGAAGACGCCAAGAACCCCGCCGCCTGGACTGACGACGCCCTGTTCCAGCCCCAGAGCCGCCAGGCCTTCCGCGCCCTGAAGAACCTGGGCCTGGCCGACGCGCACGAGGTCGGGGGCGAACCGGCCGGGACCTACAGCTTCTGGGACTATCAGGCCGGCGCCTGGCAGAGGAACCACGGCATCCGCATCGACTTCGCCCTGCTGTCGCCCCAGGCGGCGGATCGGCTGCGGGGGGTCGAGACCCATCGCGACGCGCGCGACATGGACAAGCCCAGCGACCATGTGCCGGTGGTGGTCGATATCGACCTGTCCGCCGGGACGGAGGCCTGAGCCATGGCGGAGGTCGTGCGGGTGATCCTGCTGATCGCCTTGGCGGCGGCCCTGCTGACGACCCTGGCCCTGGCCCTGTCCTGGTGGATGGAGCCGCCGCGCCGCATCCGCCGCGCCTTGCTGAAGGCCCTGGGCGCTCCGCCCGAGGTCGAGGCCGTTTCGCCCCGCGAGGGCCGGGCCTGCGCCCTGAACTTCGACATCGAACAGGTTGTCGTGCTTTGGGCCAACGGCGCCCACGGCCTGGCCTACGCCTTCGAGGAGGTCGAGGGCGGCGAAATCATCGTCGACGGCCATGTGGTCGCCCGCATTCGCCGCGGCGAGGCGCGCAAGTCGCTGGACGTGCTGGCGCCTGACGCCGAACAGGTGGTGCTGCGGCTGATGTTCGCAGACGCCCGCCATCCGGAGTTCGAACTGGCCCTGTGGGACGCCGCCTTGGCAGGCGAGACCGGCTCGCCTGGCGAGGCGCTGCGGCTGGGCCGACGGTGGCTGTCGCACCTGGAAGCCCTGTTGAAGAGCTGACCGCCCCCCTCCCGATTGGGCGGCGAGAGGTCTAGAACCCCCGCTCATTCCTATCGACACGCCTTTTTACGGGAGGCCGCCTTGGCCCGCCTATTCGACGCCTATGTCGTCGCCGACTGGACCGCCGCCGAAACCAAGAAACTCGGCGACACCTCGCTGTGGATCGGGGTGGCGAAGCGCGACGTGCGGTTCCGCCTCTATACTGAGACGCACAATGTCGCCACGCGGGCCGAGGGCGAGGCCCTGCTGGCCTCGATCCTGGCGGATCACAGGAAGCGCGGCGACCGGGTTCTGGTCGGACTGGACTTCAACTTCGGTTATCCGGCCGGCACGGCCGCGCGGCTGAAGCTGGACGGAACCCCCTGGCAGGCCATGTGGAAGTTCATCGCCGCCAATGTGGTGGACAAGGCCGACAACACGAACAACCGCTACCAGGTGGCGGCCAAGATGAACCGGCTGATGACCGACGAGGCCTGGCCGCTGTGGGGCGCCCCGGCGAAACAGGCGCAGCGCTGGCTGACGACGACCAAGCCGCCCGCAGGCGCGGGCGCCGACATTCCCGAGTTCCGGGCGACCGAGAATGCGGCGCGCAAAGGCAAGCTGCAGCCCAAGAGCGTCTGGCAGATGCACGGCGCCGGCGCCGTGGGCGGCCAGACCCTGGTGGGCATCCCGGCCGTGCGCAGGCTGTTGGAAAGCCTGGGGTCTTCGGGCGCCGTCTGGCCGTTCGGCACCGGCTGGCGCGAACTGACGCCCGACGACGTCGAGCCCCTGTCGGCCCTGGTGGTCGAGGTCTGGCCCTCGATGTTCGACGGCAAGCCCCATGAAGGCGAGTTCAAGGATCAGGCCCAGGTCCGCTCCACCGCCGAGGCCCTGGCGCAGATGGACGAGGCCGGCGACCTGGCCAAGGCCTTCGGCCCGCCCAAGGACGCCACGCCCGAACTGATCGCCCAGGTGGAGCAGGAAGAAGGCTGGATTCTGGGGGTCTGAACCTGGAGAAAACCTCGACAAATTCTGGAGAATTTGTCGAGGTTCTCGATATCAGGACAGGCGGTCGCGGAACTCTGAATAGTCGAATTCGCGGACCAGCTTCAGCGCGTCGGTGTCGCTGTTCCACAGGGCGATGGCCGGCAGCGGCACCCCGTTGAAGGTGTTGGTCTTCACCATCGAATAGTGGGCCTGGTCCAGGAAGGCGATGCGGGTTCCGGCGGTCGGCGCAGTGGCGAAGCCATAGTCGCCGATGATGTCGCCGGCCAGGCAGGAGGGCCCGCCCAGGCGATAGGTCACACCCGCCTCAGCCTCGTTCAGCATGGCGGGGCGATAGGGCGCCTCGATCACATCGGGCATGTGGCAGGTCGCCGAGATGTCGGTGATGGCGATGGCCAGGCCGTTGTGGAAGGTGTCCAGCACCTCGCCCACCAATATGCCGGCGTCCAGCGCAATGGCCTCGCCCGGCTCGATATAGACCTGAAGCCCGTAGCGCTCGCCCAAATCCTTCAGGAAGCCGACCAGGGCGTCGATCCGATAGTCAGCGCGGGTCACGTGGTGGCCGCCGCCCAGGTTGATCCACTTCAGGTCCGGCAAAAGGGGCGCCAGCTTCGGCTCCACCGCAGCCCAGATCCGCTCCAGCGGCTCGAACCCCTGTTCGCACAGTGCGTGGATGTGCAGGCCGTCGACGCCCTGCAGATGCTCGGGCTTCAGCTGCGACACCGGGAAGCCGAGGCGCGAACCCAGCTGGCAGGGGTCGTATTTGGCGACCTGCCCCTCCGAGTGCTCCGGGTTCAGACGCAGGCCGATGTCGAACGTCTCTCCCCGGGCGCGGGCGGCGGCGATCAGGTCGGCGAAGCGGGCGATCTGGTCCGGGGCGTTGAAGATGACCGTGTCCGACAGACGCAGGATCTCCGGCAGGTCGGCGGGCTTGTAGGCCGGGGAATAGGTGGTCAGGTGGCCGTGATAAAACTCCCGCGCCAGCCGCGCCTCCCACAGGCCCGAGGCGCAGACGCCGTCGAGGTATTCCCCGACGACGTCGGCCAACGACCACATGGAGAAGGCCTTCAGGGCCAGCAGGACCCGGGCGTTGCCGCGCGTCCCGACGTCCTGAAGGACCGACAGGTTGCGGCGCACCGCGACCTCGTCCACCACGAAGGCGGGCGACGGGACGCGGTTCAGATCGAACCGGGCGAAGGCGCCCGGTCCGCCGGCCTGGGTCTGCATGACCATGGGCGTGTCCTCAGAAGTCCAGCGGAGCGGACAGTTCCTCGACCGTCCACGGCAGGCCGTGCTTGTTCAGCATGTCCATGAAGGGATCGGGATCCAGCTGCTCCATGTTGAACACCCCCTCGCCCTTCCACTGGCCGGTCAGCATCAGGGCCGCGCCGATCATGGCGGGGACGCCCGTGGTGTAGCTGACGGCCTGGTTGCCGGTCTCGGCATAGGCTTCCTGGTGGTCGCAGATGTTCTTGACGTAGACCGTCTTGGCCGCGCCGTCCTTCTGGCCGGTGGCGATGGTGCCGATATTGGTCTTGCCCTTGGTGATCGGGCCGAGCGACGAGGGTTCCGGCAGCAGGGCCTTCAGGAACTCGATCGGGATGATCTCGCGGCCCTGGAACATCATCGGCTCGATCGAGGTCATGCCGATGTTCTCGAGCACTTCCAGATGTTTCAGATAGGAGTCGCCGAAGGTCATCCAGAAGCGGATGCGCTTGATTTCCGGATAGAATTTGGCCAGCGACTCCAGTTCCTCATGATACATGAGGTACATGTTCTTGGGCCCCACGCCCTCGAAGTCGAAGGTCTGTTTGTGGCTCAGGGCCGGGCCCTCGACCCACTGGCCGTCGGCCCAGTGACGCGACGGGGCGGTCACTTCGCGCAGATTGATCTCGGGATTGAAGTTGGTCGCAAACGGCAGGCCGGTGTCGCCGCCGTTGCAGTCGAGGATGTCGAGCGTCTCGATCGAATCCAGCAGATGCTTCTTCGTATAGGTGGTGAAGACCGAGGTCACGCCGGGGTCGAAGCCCGAGCCCAGCAGGGCCATCAGCCCGGCGTCCTTGAAGCGGTCCTGATAGGCCCACTGCCACTTGTATTCGAACTTGGCCTCGTCGCGCGGCTCGTAGTTGGCGGTGTCGAGATAGTTGACCCCCGCGGCCAGGCAGGCGTCCATGATGGCCAGGTCCTGGTACGGCAGGGCCAGGTTGACGACCAGGGCCGGTTTGACCGCCTGGATCAGGGCCGTGGTCGCCGCCACGTCGTCGGCGTCGATCGCCGCCGTGTCGATGGTCACGCCGAAGCGCGACTTGACGGATCCGGCGATGGCGTCGCACTTGGACTTGGTGCGGCTCGCCAGGGTGATGTGCGAGAAGATGTCCGCATTCATCGCCATCTTGTGGACGGCGACCGAACTGACGCCGCCGGCGCCAATGACCAGCACCCTGCTCATGTGTGCTTCTCCTGAAGACTGAAATGCTCTGGCGACATCGCCGCCCGTATAAAGGGCGGGGCTCTTAGCACGATGATGACAGGACCGCTAATGCGGGGAGATTCATGCCGGATTCGACGTGTTTCTTATATCGTCGCCGTGCTCTTTCTTCGGCATCCTTGGGAGCACCGACGGACAACTGGATAAGGCCGGGGATCGGCAACCATCGGCCCTCGCCAGGCGGTCTGGCGTAACCGTCACGTAAGGCGACGGTCGCCGTTATTTAGTCGCCACCACCTGCTTTCGCGATCTTACAGGCTTGCGGGGGGCAGACTTAGGCTTCGGGCTCTGCACGGGCTCGGTACGGAAGTTGAACGTCGCGCCCACGTGCGGCGAGCGGGCGAGTACCGTCTCCATTTCCCGACGCAGCTTGTCGGAGCGGATGTCGTATTGAACGGTCGTGTTCATCTGGGCTCCTCTCACAAATACCTGCTTAGCAGCAAAACGCTTAACATAATATGGGGATGCGTAGTCGTCACGCCGAGACTTCTAAGTCGGGAAAATCGTCAAACCTCTGCAGCTTGACGCCTTGGACACCGGACAATCTCAGGCGAGCACCGCCAGCCTGATCCGCCCGCCTGTCAAGAGTCTGACGGGGATCAGGAGCGAGGGTCAGGGCAAGCAGTAGCCCGTGATGGTTGGCCGGTAGTGTGAGTGATTCCGCCGCAGCTCCCGGTTCCTTCCAGAGCGCGATCTCACACGGCGGCGACTTGCCCGGCGGCGTCGAACGTCGGATCATACCGAGCGAGGTCACAGTAAGAACCGAGCATCCGGGATCCTCGGCGAGTACGGTGGCATAGCGCCCAGGCCAGCGGCTCTCCCACTGAGGTCCATCCATCAGAAGGCCGACCAACAACGTGGGTCCGACCGCGTTGATGACGGGCATGACCGGGTCGAACCGCGCCAGATCTTCACAGACGAGGGTAGCGATGGTGGCGCCAGGACGGATGACGCTAAAGGCGCAGCTGCGGTTGGAGACGTCGATACATTCCCACCAGTCCCGCTCGGGATTGAGGGCGTAACCGAAGCTATACCGCTTGATCTGGTTCTGCTCGAGCTTCCAGCGATGGTGTTTGGGCTGACGCCAGCGATGGGCCATTTCTCCGCCAAAATAGCGCACGGTGTAGGCGCAGTTGCGCTCCCTGCCGTCGGCGTCATGGTCGAGGATGCCAGCGATGAACAGTTCAAGCTCGACATGTCGCGCTCCGAGCGCAGCCGCCACTTGTTCGATCGTCTCGCCGGCGAGCGCCAACTCGGGAAGCACGACAGCGTGCACCGTTCCGCTTTCGCGCTCAGCCTCAACGATCATCGCCGACAGAAACGCGACCACCGTGTCCGCGTCTAGTCCGCTGCGGACCAGCCAAGGCTGGGCAGTGCTGAAGAAACTGTTCTTCGGATCGTGGGGGTTCTCGACGGGATGGAAGTCGCCACCCTCGAGTCGGTATGGAAACGGGATCAGCAGGGTGTTGAGGTGGGGCGTCGCCGTATCGGCGGGCGCGGCATAGAGCCAACTTGTCGCCACTAGACTGGAGGGCGGGAGCACCGCTAGGTGATTACTTGCCGAGCGCAAGGTGCAACCGACGCTTGGCGTGTTGGTCTTGGGCTGGACGCACAGCACCGAGGGCGGAACTTGCCAGCAAAGACTGCCCGGTAGGTGCGGCAGCCCAGGGTCGATCCCCTGCTGCTTTTCCGCTAGGGCCTGAAAGACGATGTGGGAATAGGCACCGAGGCCGCCGGCCGGGGGCTGGAAGCCGACGCCCGAACAGGCTTCGTCAGCAACGGCGAGCATCAGCATGATATCCTGACGCCAGTCCCGACGATACTCGCGGGCGTTCATCACCCGGTTCCACGCTTCATGGATGGGCTCCGGCGTGAATAGATTGGAATTCCAGAGCTCTGCAAGCCGGGTCACCTCGGCGAGGTGCGCGTTGTCGAAGACGTAGCCTTCGGTGTCCCAGCCCGCGTTGAATGCGTACTCGGCATAGACGCCAAGCTCCTCGGCGCACAGAGCGGCGAATGCGAATAGGTCCGGCGGCCACTCCGGTGCCGTCGTGGAGCCCAGCCCATCCGTGCCTTCCGGGAAGAGGCGCTTCCTAAGGCGCTTAAAGTCAGGTTTGCTTGCCATGGGCCTAACCTACACGCGATTCGGAGTACAATCATGCAACGCCAGAAGGCCGTCCGGTCCTCCGAAATCACACTCATGATGCTGGGGCCTCATCCCGAGGAACACTCTCCGGTTTTTGATGCGGCGGAGATAGTCTGGGTCCACAGCTATGCGGCTACCAACGCGAAGGGCGAATATCATGTCGCCTTTGGTATAGGGGACGGGATGATGCTGACAGAGGTCGCAAACGCGGCGCTCGAGCGGGCATCCCTTTTCGCTACTGATCGAACCAAGCTCTTCGTCCAGCTTGTTGATCGACGCGATACAGCCGCCAGACGCGTCACCCACACTTTGCGTGACGCCGAGCCCGGATCGCTCGTCTTCATCGGCTTCCGCGATTCCATGCTGGTGGACGCCGGAATGGCGGCCCTGCACGCCGATCCCGCTATAACCGTCATAGCTCCAGACGGGACGGCGATGCGCAAGCTAACGGCCGCAGATCGGATAGGCATCCGAAAGGCAGCAGCTGTGATCCAGGGAGGCATGCCCGCGCCGCGTCGAACGCCGGTACTTCGCCAGCAGGTGTTCAGGGCGCGTCTCGGTGATCAAGAACGACTGGTTGGTGCTGCCTTAACCTTAGGACCGGTGACCGCGAGGCACCTCGAGCAGATCGCGGAGCGTATCGGCGGTGGCCGCGTATTACTAGTGGAGGTGCTCAGTCCGACCAATGGATCGGAGGGGCGAAGTTCTATCTCGCTCAGCGAAATACTGGCCGAGGACCAGGCCGAAGGAGTGTTTTCAATGATTCACGCCGCAGCTGATCTAGCAACCTATCAGTCAATCATTGCTGAGTTCAAAGCGGCTGGTTGGCCCACGGTACGCGCAGTCGGCGTCGGCGCGCCGATGGAGGTCAATATCATGCGTGCGAACTGGACAGTTACAAAAGAGCCTTCCGAACCACCGTATTGATTTGACGCCGCCAACAGACATTTCCGCAAAGCTCCTACCTAGCCCTCTACCCGATCAACGCCCGCGCCGCCGCCCGCGCCTCATCGGTGATCTCCGCCCCCGACAGCATCCGCGCGATCTCTTCCTGACGCCGCGCGTCGTCCAGGGCCACGACGGTGGTGGTCGTCATCCCCTCGTGGTCGGCTTTCATCACCTTCCAGTGGGCGTGGCCGCGGGCGGCGACCTGGGGGCTGTGGGTGACGACCAGGACCTGGGCGCCGGTGGACAGGCGTTTCAGGCGCGAGCCGACGGCCTCGGCCACGGCGCCGCCGACGCCCTGGTCCACCTCGTCGAAGATCATCACCGGCTGGCGCATGTCCTCGCGGCTGGCCAGGGCGGCCTTCATGGCCAGGGCGAACCGGGCCAGTTCGCCGCCGGATGCGATGGCGTCCAGCGGGCCGAAGTCGGTTCCGGCGTTGGTGGCGATCTGGAAGCGGACGGTCTCGACCCCGTCGGGGCCGCGCCGGCCCTCGATCGGCTCCAGCGCCACGCGGAACCGCGCGCGCTCCAGCTTCAGCGGACCCAGTTCGCCCATGACGGCGGCGGTCAGGCGGTCGGCCGCCGCCTCGCGCGCCGAGGTCAGGAAGGTGGCGGCCAGGTCGTAGGATTCGGCGGCCTCGGCGGCCTCGCGCCCCGCATTGGCCAGGGCCTCCTCCCCATCCTCGATCAGACGCAACTGCTCGCGCAGGCGGATGCGTAAGGACGGCAGGGCGTCGACCGTGGTGTTCAGCTTGCGGGCGGCGGCGCGCAGGGCGAACAGCCGTTCCTCGGCCTTGTCCAGGCGGCCGGGCTCATAGTCGAAGGCGTCGGCGGCGGCGTCCACGGCGGCGACCGCCTCGGCCGCCTCGACCATGGTGCGGTCGATGGCCTCGACGGCGGCGGACAGTTTGACGATGACCGGATGGTCGCCCTCGGCCCCCGCCTGGCCGGCGCGCTGGCGGGCGTGTTCGACGGCGCGAAGGGCGGCGCCCAGTTTCTGGCTCAGCTTGTCGCCGCCCAGCTGGGTGCGAGCGTCGGCCAGGTCGGCGATGGCTTTTTCGGCGGCGCCCAGCAGGGCGCGTTCGCCGGCCAGTTCGGTCTCCTCGTCGGCGCGAGGGTCCAGGGCGTCGAGTTCGGACAGGTTGAGGGTGATTTCCTCGACGCGGGCGGCGGCGTCGGCGGCCTGGGCCTTCAACTCGGCCAGTTTCGCCTCGGCGGCCTTCAGCTTTGTCGAGGCGGCGGCGACGGCCTGGAGCTGGGGCTGGAGACCGCCATAGGCGTCCAGCAGGCCTCGGTGGGTGCGCCAGTCCAGCAGGCCGACGGTCTCATGCTGGCCGTGAACCTCGACCAGGGCGGCGCCGATCTCGCGCAGGGCCGTGACCCCTGCGGGCTGGTCGTTGACATAGGCCCGGCTGCGGCCGTCGGCGTTCAGCACGCGGCGCAGGATCAGGTCCTCGCCCGGCTGGACCTCGAATCCCTTTTCGGCGATCAGGGCCAGCAGGTCGGGATCGTCCGGGGCGCTGAAGACGGCGGTGGCCACGGCCTGTTTGGCCCCGTGGCGCACCAGGCCGGCGTCGCCGCGCCCGCCCAGGGCCAGACCCAGGGCGTCCAGAATGATCGACTTGCCCGCCCCCGTCTCGCCCGTCAGCACGGTCAGGCCGGTCTCGACGTCGAGATCCAGCACGTCGACCAGGACGACGTCGCGGATGGAAAGGGCGGTCAGCATGGGCGCACGCGATTCGGCATGGGGCGCAGTCTAGCGCGCGGCGGCGTGAAAGGAATCAGAGACCGGAGGCCCGGCGCAGGGCGGCGTTGATGCCCGATTGCCAGCCCGGCCCCTGGGCGCGCCAATGCTCCAGCAGATCGGCATCCAGACGCAGGGTGACCTGTTGTTTGGGCGCGTCGGCCTTGGGGCGGCCGGGGGCGCGTTTGAACTGGTTGAGGATGTAGTCGGGCAAGACTTCACGTGCGGGGCGGAGTTTGGCCGCGCGCTCTGCGGTCAGCTCCGGCGTATCGTCGTCGTCGAGAAAGGGCTCAGTCGCCGCTTCCGACACCCCTTTGTTCTCGGACATATCTCCGCTCCCGGTCATTGGCCTTGCGCAGACTGATGGCCCGCACCCTTGCGTCTCGAACCGTGAAGGCCAGAACGTGCAGCCGCCCGTCCAGTTCGCCATAGGCGATCCATCTGGGTTCGCCGTAATCGAAGCGATCATCCACCTCGATCAAGGCTTCGTCCATCTGGATTTCGTCGGCTCGCAACAGCGAGACGCCGTGCTTGACGATATTGACTGCATCCTTCGCCGGGTCGAAGACGATCATTTATGTAACTACATAAATTCGACCGTCAAGGGGACGATCAGCCGGGGATGATCCGCTGCAGCCAGGATTCGCGCTTGGCCTCGGGGGCTTTTTCCGGAGTCTGGCCGTTTTCGGTCAGCAGGGCGTAGGCCTCGGCGTACCAGGGGCTGCCGGGGAAGTTGTAGCCCAGGACGGCGCCGTTGCGGGTCGCCTCTTCCTTCAGGCCCAGCTGCAGATTGACCTCGACCAGGCGGTACAGGGCCTCGGGCGTGTGGGAGGTGCGCTGGAACTCGGGGTTGGCGATGACGGCCTTGTAGCGGTTCAGGGCCGCCAGCGGCTGGTTGGCGCGCTGGTAATAGCGGCCGATGTTCATTTCCTTGCCGGCCAGCTGGTCGTTGACCATGTCGATCTTGACGGCGGCGTCGCTGGCGTAAGGCGTGCCCGGATAGCGGCGAGCCACGTCCTTCAGCCCGGCCAGGGCGGCGTTGGCGTAGCCCTGGTCGCGGCCCACGTCGGTGATCTGTTCGAAGTTGCAGACCGCCTTCATGTAGAAGGCGTAGGCCGCCGAGGGATTGCCCGGGAACAGGGAGATGAACCGGTCCGAAGCCGCGATGGCGTCCGCGTAATTATTGTTCTGATAGAAGGCGTAGACCTGCATCAGGATCGAGCGGCGCGCCCAGTCCGAATAGGGATGCTGGCGTTCCACCTCCTGGAAATAGTCGACGGCGTCGGCCCAGCGGCGCTGTTCCAGGCGCTGGTAGCCGGTGTTGTACAGGGCCTCGACCGGCCGTTCCTCATAGGCGAGCTTGGGTCGTGCGTTGCCGGCGCAGCCCGCGATTGTCATTGCGGCGGCGGCCGCAGCCATCAGCACCAGGCCGGAACGGATCTTGGAAACGGACAAGGATGACCCCATGACGAGCAAAGACAGACCCTCGGCCTGGCTTCGGAAACGAACGCGGCGTTCTCTAGCACCCACGACCGGACCGCGCCATGCCGACGAAAACTCTCCGCACACGACTTGCCCTGCCCGGCACCGCTGGTAAAGAGCGCGCCAACCGACCGCCGTTCATGGGGGTCGGATGACGGCGAAAGGATGACCAGCCGATGAAGCTGCTCTCAGGCAACTCCAACCGCGGCCTCTCTCAGGCCATCGCCGACCATCTGGACGCCCCCTTGACCAAGGCCCAGGTCAAGCGGTTCGCCGACAATGAGGTCTTCGCCGTCATCGAGGAGAACGTCCGCGGCGAGGACGTCTTCATCCTTCAGTCGACCAGCTATCCGGCCAACGACAATCTGATGGAGCTGCTGATCATCACGGATGCGCTGGTGCGCGCCTCCGCCCGTCGGATCACGGCCGTCATGCCCTATTTCGGCTACGCCCGTCAGGACCGGAAGACCGGCGGCCGCACGCCCATATCGGCCAAGCTGGTCGCCAATCTGATCACCCGCGCCGGCGCCGACCGGGTGCTGACCATGGATCTGCACGCCGGCCAGATCCAGGGCTTCTTCGACATTCCGACCGACAATCTGGTCGCCACGCCGGTCCTGGCCCAGGACATCCGCGAGAATTATGCGCGGGGCGACGACCTGATGATCGTCTCGCCCGACGTCGGGGGCGTGGTGCGCGCCCGATCGCTGGCCAGCCGCCTGAACGCCGACCTCGCCATCGTCGACAAGCGTCGCCCCAAGGCGGGCGAAAGCGAGGTCATGAACATCATCGGCGACGTCGAGGGCCGAAGCTGCATCCTGTTCGACGACATCGTCGATTCGGGCGGCACCCTGGTGAATGCGGCCAAGGCGTTGATTGATCAGGGCGCCACCGAGGTATCGGCCTATATCAGCCACGGCGTTCTGTCCGGCCCCGCCGTGCAGCGCATCACCGACGGGCCGCTGAAGGAACTGGTGATCACCGACTCCATCGAACAACCCGATGAAGTCCTGAAGTGCCCGAAAATCCGCAGGGTTTCCGTGGCTCCGCTTATCGGTGAAGCTATCCGGCGGATCGCCAACGAAGAATCCGTGTCGAAGTTGTTCGATTAATCTTCGGCAAACCACTTTCCTCACGTTATAAGCGGCTTCAAGTACACGCCCCGTCCGGGGCCATAGTTCTGTGGACGCGCCCCTATGCCCAAGGCCTTCATGACCCGCGGCCTGTCGATCGCCGCCCTGGCAGCCGCTGTTTTCCTGGCGAGTTGCACCACCAAGGAGCCAGAGGCGCCCCCGCCTCCCCCGCCGCCTCCGCCGCGGGGGCGGCCTTCCCGGCCGTCTCCGCCCTGATCGCCGGCGGCATCGCGGTGGCCTCGATCGTCAATGCGCGGCGGGTGGTCCGGCTGGGATCGCGCAAGATCTCGCACCCGGCCCTGATCGGCTTCACCGCCATTTCGGCCATCCACGCCGCCGTGGCGATCAGCGGGCATGAATCGATCTGGACCTTCGCCGTGCTG